>JAUYPK010000118.1 GCA_030697615.1 Microcaldota archaeon
CGGAACTAAGAAAGTGATTATTCCTTTTGTTTTTAACACGCGTGCCTTTTCAAGGATTCCACCAACTGGTCCAATTGAGCCATCGGAGTTAATTGTACCGCTAATTGCAATTGATTCGTTAAGTTGCTTATCTTCAAGCAAGGCAATAGTTGCAATTGTAATAGCTGCACCTGCACTTGACCCGCCTACTTCGTTGCTCTTTGCCTTTAGAGAATAGAATAAGTCGCTTGTTGAAATAGCTGAAGAGGTTTCTCCACTGAATAGGCGAGCTACGCGCATAGCTGTTTTAATGGATATCAACGTTTCATTTGCAATAAACGCAGTACCTTGGTCAATATCGATGTACACTTTGCCAGTGCCGCTTTTCCTTTGCACTTCAAGGTTTGCAACTGCACCGCGCCTTTCCTCGTCAATTCCAGGAAGCAACAGTGAAACGCTTTGAAAAATTGCCTTGGTTGTATTGTCATTTAGCGTTAGGGTAGCGTTGCCGCCGCTTTGTTGAACTATAACCGTGCGTACAGTTTGGCCTTGTGACCCGCTTTCGAAACCCAAGGTAAAAGAAAGTGCAACTGCAAGCAACGCAATTACAATGTATCCTCCGTGTTCCTTGATAATTTCGTCCATGTTATAATATTCAATTATACAAAAGAGTTTGTTGTTTAAAAAACAAGAAGGAGCAAGCAAAGCAAAAAATGTAAAGAGTGGCTTTTTGGGCTGGCAGTGTTTGACAGTTGAAGTACTGTAGGTTTTTCAACTCTTGCCTCGGCCTTGTGGCTTGCGAGCACGCCTTTGGATGTTTAGAGTTGCTTCCTTCCGGACCTGGCTCGGTTCACAGCAAAACACGTAACGCAAGGCAAAGCGTCTACGGCTCAAACTGAATTCCAATCTCAGCAGTTCAAAAGCCTAAAGCTGCCTTTCGTTCCGCTCGAAGGGATTGCGGCTACCAAGGGACCCTTAACCCCCCAACTAGCCCAAAAAACCAATAGGAAAAGGAATACAGTGGGATAAATAGGTAACGAATTACTCGCCAACTGCGCGATCTCCAGCCGCGGTGCATTCTATTTCAACTAACGCTTGCCGCGGTAATTCCTTAACCGCCATAGCTACTCTTGCTGGATAATTCTTAGTAAAATACTCTGCGTATATCTCGTTCATTTTTTCATAATTTTTCATGTCGGATAAATAAACTCTTATTTTGACTACATTGCTTAACTCCCATTTGATCTCTTTGAGGATACTTTTTATATTTTCCAAAGCGATACGCGTTTGATTTTCTATTCCGTCTGCAAGCTTATCCGTTATATGAGCTACGCCTATTTGTCCAGATAATTCGAGCGTATATTTGCAATTATGTAAAACCGCTTTAGAAATTGGAAACGAACCTTCTGCTTTAATGATGTGTTTTGTCATAGCATGGATTAGATTTAGGCGCTTATATAGCTAATTGAATTTACAGCCGAAGTGTTGTTTTAAGTGGTTTTTTCACTTCGAAACTATTTATTGCACAAAGTTCGCGGTTACAAAACCTTTTAAATTTTGGCAGGGTAATAGTTCACAGTTTAAAAACATGTTTTTTTAGAAAGGTGGTTATTGTATATGGAAGATCTTATTTCGGAAGCGCTTAAAACGTCAAAGGGAATTAGTTCCAAGAAGTCAGGTGGAGAAGAAGCTTTTCAAACTCCAAAAATAGTAGTAGTAGGTTGTGGAGGTGCAGGGTGCAACTCTGTCAATCGCTTAGCAAGAGCGGGAATTAAAGGTGCAGATTTAGTTGCAATCAACACCGATCGCTTACACTTGACAACTGTTTCAGAAAACGTCAAGAAGATACTAATCGGTGCAAGCATCACCCGTGGTTTAGGTGCAGGTGGGTATCCAGAAATTGGAATGAAAGCAGCTGATGTTTCAAGAGAAGCGCTTGAAAAACTACTCGGTGGTTCGGATTTAGTTTTCCTCACTTGTGGAATGGGCGGTGGAACCGGCACAGGAAGCGCACCAGTAATTGCAGAAATTGCAAAGAAGCAAGGTGCAATTGTAATTTCAATTGTCACTTATCCATTTGCACTGGAACGTGCAAGGCTAGAGAAAGCTGACCAAGGGTTAGAAAATCTCAAGAGACAAGCTGATACTATTATTGTTATCGACAACAACCGCCTTGTGCAGATTGTGCCAAATTTGCCAATTGACCAAGCGTTCAACGTAGCTGACGAGATCATTGCACGTGCTGTACGCGGTATTACGGAGACAATTACAACTCCTTCACTTGTAAACTTGGATTTTGCAGACGTAAGGGCAGTTATGAGCAATGGCGGTGTTTCAATGATCGCAGTTGGCGAAGCAAAAGGACCAGACCGCGCAAAAGAAGTTGTCAAAAACACGCTTAACCACGCTTTGCTAGATGTGGACTACGCTGGCGCAACTGGAGTACTCTTACACATTACTGGCGGGCCAGACATGACGCTTGGAGAATGCAATTCAATCGGCGAAGCGCTTACTGAAAAAGTTGACACAAATGCAACTGTAATTTGGGGAGCGAGGATTTCACCAGAGTTTGAAGGCAAAGTAGAAGCAATTGCCATTTTCACCGGCATCAAAAGCCCCTACGTGTTAGGCAAGTCAATGCGCCAATCAAGCAGCGAATCAGTTACGTCAAAAAGCAACGTAGGCGGCATGCAGGACATTGAGTTCTTCTAACGTCCAATTGCTTTTCTTTACTTTTTTCTTTTATTTTTCTTTTTTTTCTTTTCTCATTTTTTTGCGTTCTTTTTTTAAGCTGATTATCTAGCCTTGCCAAAGTGGGTTTAAGCGGAATTCCTTTTTGCCATCCGTAGTAACTGTACAAGCGCTTGGGTAAATAGGGCTATTTGGAGCAAAAACGAAGGTAGTTACAGAGATGCTCTCAACTTTTGACAAGTCGCGATTCAGCTCATAATCTTCAGTGGTAAGCGAGTAGTTAGCTTGTATTGACCATTTCTCCAATTCTGTCGAACTCATATTATTAAATAAAATAATAACGTAAGAAGCATTACAAACTATATTTTCATCTTTTAAAAATTTAGCTAAAAATAATTCGGGGTTCCTTCCCTCAAAAATTTCAATTGGGTAGTGGAGATTAAGAGTTACATCCGCACTATCTGCGAGTTTATTAAAACGAACTAAATAGCTGGTTAAGTTACTTGAGCTACTATATTCCTTGTAAAAAAAATCTTCGTTTTTATGCAAAGCACCGGTAGGTGCTTCATTTTGATCAAAAGAATTAGGTACAATGGTATTATTTTGCGGTTGTACACTTAAACTTTGATTTTCTATACAGCCTAGAAAAAAAACCGAAAAAATTAAAATAGCAAACAAAATTATTTTCATTTCTGCAAACGCCTCGCTTACGAACACATTTCTTAACGTCAAAAACTTGTCTGGAATAAAATGCTTTGCCGTCAAAAAGTGGACAAAAGGAGAAAATCAGCCCTTGTTTTTTGGTGTTTTACTGTTTTTACTTGTGTTTGATTCAATTGTTGAAGTTTGTTAGTTTATTTGTGTGAAAAAATAGGTTGTTTTGCGGCTATAGCAATTCCTCCGGTTAAACTGGATTACTTTTTGAAATTGCTATGTAGATATCCTAAACAAATTAAGGCTGCTTCTTGCTTTCCAGCGGGTTTTAAATTGTCTTCCAGTGTAATGTTTCTCGATGGGAATAAGAGCGGATTTGTTGAAGTTCTACTTCGAAGTTGAAGCTCGATACTATAGTTTTTGCGATTGGCTTGAAAAGCAAAGCGTGCCGGTTTATGAATATTTTATAACGCCAGTTGAAAACGCTGGTTGGCCGAGTTTTCCAGTTGCGTTTGGGTTACTATTAGTGCTAATTGCAGCTGTTGCGTTTTCGCTTTCTTCCTTATCTATTGTTCCAAGCGGCGAGAACGCAGTCTATATAGTCGTGCTTGGAAATAACCATGAGCCAGTTGAAGGCGCGCTTGTTGAACTCGTTGCAACTGGCAATTTAGTTGTTGCAAGCGGCGCTACAAATGCAACTGGAGAAGTTTATTTCGCCGATAGGCAAAACGCTTTACAAGTAAAAATAACCCATAGTGATTTTGAAACTTTGATGCGTGCATTACGGCCAAGTTTAAACTTACAGCTTACTTCAAAAACAATTTCACAATTGAATAGTGAACCACCGTCTCGTGGCAATGAGCAACTTGGTTTTATTGGCGACTTTTCAAACCTCGTCCAGATATCTCAGTTTGGCTCTTTCGAAGTTAGTTTGGCCAGTGGAGAAGTTTTGCTTAATGGAACCATGCGGGTTTTCGACGCTGACACTGACACGATGTTGCGCGAAGCTCAAGTGGTTGGCGGCGTTGCAGTTTTTGAAAATCTCCCACTTAACCAGCATGTCTATTTTCATGGCATAAGTCGCGGTTTCACAGTTAATCGGACGCTGGATTTTATAGTTAGCCGTAATAGCCAAACCGTTGAAATACAAGCTACTCCAGTGCAAGAGGCAAACGCGACTATTTCAGTCGTATCTTCGCTTACTCGACAACCATTGCAAGGCGCTGAAGTTAAGCTATATCGTGAGGACAACGTGTTCATGTACAATGGCTCAACTTCTAGTCGAGGCAACGTCTCTTTTGAAATGTCAACAGATGTGCGTTACTACGTAACTGTAAAAAAGCAGAACTTCTTAACCGCAGTTTCAACATTTTTTGTGCCAGTGCAAGGTGTAACTGTTGAATTAACCCCAGCTGATGTTAATTCAAGTTCTACTCTACGCGTGTTTTTTCAAGATGAATATAGTGAACCATTGCAAGGCATTGCAACGCTTTACACTTCTGATAATCAGATAATTGAACAAAGTAGAGTGAGCCAAACTGTCCAGGACTTTAGAAACTTACAGCGTGGCTTGTCAGTTGTTGTAAAAGGAACTTCTGGCGAGTTAACTTCAAGAAAAAATGTTACGCTTTTAGAAGCGGTTCATGAAGAAGTGCTTCAAATGGAAGTGCGGTTTGCATTCCTTTCACTTTCAGCAGTTGATGCATTGACGCGAGCTACTATTGTAAGCGACGTAAATGTAACTGTTATGCGTGATGGTTCGCTTTTATCAACGTGTACTGCTCCGTGCGTTGCAAGGGTAAAAACGCGCGGCGTGTATTTTATTAACTTCTCGTCTATTGGCTATTTCAACTATGTTGTACAATATGGCCTACGTGGTCAATCCCTTCAAACTTTCCAAGAAGCAACTACCACTGAAGTAAACGCTTCTATGATGCCTGTTGAAAGCGTTAGGGACTCGCAAATTTTGCTCAATGGAGTTTTTGACGCTTTTACTTTTCAACCAATTACGGCTGGTAATGCGCTGGTGCAAAACCGCGTTTACCTAGCTTCGGTTTCAACTTACTTTGCAAATGCAACTATTGGCGGTACATTTTTCACAGTTTCAAGTGGTAATAATTTTGGTTCAATTCTCAGTTTCACTCCATATCCCGACGAAGACGATGCACCAATTGGGCTTGATGTACGTGGGTCCAATGATCCAGATGGCCGGCAGTGCGGTTCTGCTTTGAATGGCGAAAGGTGGAAACGTGTTGTGCTACAGCAGCCACTTAATCCAACTAGCCTTACTGGTCAACACTACCAGTTCTTCTTTGTTCCAGAAGTTGGGCAATATTCAAACATTACGCTTAGCTACAAGTCTTTTGTCAACAATACAAACCGTGCAGTTATACGCAATCCCTTTGACTCAAACCTAGGTACAAACGCAGTTCAGTACAATGGGGCTAACAGCGAGTGCAGTGCACAAACTTACAAGACTAGTTTTGCTGTGATTTCTCCAAACGAAGCTTCAAACCAACTTGGCTCAATTAAGTTAAACTTACGCCAAACGCGCAACTTCAGCTTAGTTGAACGCGTCAATGCAATAGAGTCATGCGGCGCAATTACTGGAACTGGAACACAACAAAGCGACTACGCTTCTTTTGACTGCAATGGGTTTACAGTTGACAGCGGCCAGCCAAACCCACTTGAAGTAAATGCGCTAATTCGGCTTAACTACGCTGCAAGAGGGGGAAAAATAAGGTTTACCGCTAACCAAGATTATTTCGCCTTAGTGAATTCGTCTTTCAACGTGTCTAACCGTCCACCGCAAGTTTTTCACGATGGCGAGTCTCCAGTTTTTGAACAAGTTATTCCATCTGAATTATTCGGCGTACAAGGAAGCAGGGAGATCTACGCGACTGTTAAACTAACCGCAGTTGGATTTACTAGCAGTACAGAGATAAACGCGGAATTTGTGCCAAGTGAAGCTGACGCTTTGATGCTAAACAGTTCAAATAACACGTTGGCAAAGTCGCTTTTTGTAACGGTTAACCAGCTAACAATTCCGCGGTCAGTTAGCTTGTTGTCCCGCTTTTCATGCGGTAACCAAACCAGCGTAAACTTTTCTTACGACGATGGGTTGCTGCCAAGCGGTTCAGGCTGGATTGGATGCAACCAAATTCCAATGATAGTTGACCCAGTTTTTCCAGCTGATGCTATTCCAATTTACGTTGAAAACGCGACTAGTAGCCGCGACTGCGCTGCACCGGGAAGTGGCGGTGCGCTTGTGTCAAAAGCAAAGCTTGAATTAGGCGTAGAATCTCGACCTTCGCCAAACGGTCAACCTTGCTTTGACTTACTTGATGAAAGTGACTCTCGCCTTGCTGGCGGCGTGTTGAAACACGTTGAAGGTTACGATGGATATGTGTTGCGTTTTAACTCAGTGGCTTGTGGTGGGGTGCATGGCAATGATGTATCTTTGTCAAACGTAACGCTTAAACTATCCTGCGAAGGCCGAGCAACTGCAACTGGTCCAATTGACACAAAGACGGTTAACGTAACTGTTTTCAAACAAGGCGGTGAGTGGCTCAAAAACTTAGTTGCAGCACGTTTCAAAACAACAACGACACTAAATTCATTTTCTAACAATTCAAGAGTAACTTATTTCTACGCTCCATCTAATGGCACGTGTCCATTTGGATGGCCGGTTATAGCTCGGATAAACTTAAATCACCCTACAAATTTTACAATTGAAGAAATAAACGGCCGTTCGACTAGCATCTGGGGCATAGCCGAGAATAAAATTGGCTTAACTGGTTACTTCCAGGCAAACGCAAGGATTTTTGTTAATAACGCCTCCGCAATTTCTAACCAAGCGGCTAATTATAGGGCTGGCCAAATTTTGCCAAGAGCAATTGATCTTTTCGACCGCGATAGCGATTATTCGTATTTATTGCGCAAAAAAATTCCACGATACCTCCCGCTTCCATCTTCGACAGTTCCCAGCGTTGGGGTAGGTGCTTTCTATTGTGCGGTTCACACTGACCAACCATTACAACCTATTTATGGAATGGATAACGAAGACAACTACGCGTTTGCGTTTATTGAAAAAGCACCGCAGCCAATTGAACTTAACCCGGAATTGTATGTCCTAATTGACAATTTACAAATTAGAACCCCTGAAAATAGGG
>JAUYPK010000120.1 GCA_030697615.1 Microcaldota archaeon
TTTACTTTCTCCTTTAGTTCATCTGACAAGTCATAATAAAATACCAAATTAATTCACGTCAAATAATTTCTTGAGTTCTTTGTCGGTCATTGAGCGAAATCCGTATTTCTTAATATGATTGTTATGAATGTTCATTATGCGCTTTGCCGCCTCTTCAGTGACTTCCGCTTCAACAAAGTCATCGCCAAATAAATGGGCAAACTTGACAAGTGCTTGCCCCTTATCGCGAAGACCGAATTTTTCTTTTATTACGCCTAGCACGCGGTTGGTATAATCATCCACAGTTAAGTTCACATTTACAGTCATCTTAGTTCACCTTATATTAACTTAGTTAAACTAAGTTATAAGCGTTTCTACTTAACCGCGTGCTTGATTATTTCCAGCGAACACGCGTTATATTTTTTGCAGAACGCCTCGCACTTCTTCGCCGTTTCCTTTTCGCGGTACTTTAAGCCGCACTCGCTGCATTTGTACAACATTTCACTCACCTTTTGCCTCAAGCTTTTCCACTGCTTCCGAGCAATCTGATGCGATCCTCTACGACTTTTTGCATTAGTTGCGTTGATGGCTTAAGTATTTTTCGCGGGTCGAATTCGCGCGGATTTTTCATAAGTGTTTGCCTGAGGGCAGCGGTAAACGCAAGGCGCAGATCAGTATCGGTGTTTACTTTGTTTACCCCGTTTTTCACTGCGCGTTTTAACTCGCTTTCTGTAACGCCTTGCACGCCGCCTATCACTGCGCCGAAACTTTGGCCGAGTTCAACTATTTCTTTTGGCACAAGTGAAGCACCGTGAAGCACAAGCGGCATTTTTGTCGCTTGTTTAATTGCCGAAAGGCGACGTATGTCAAGCTGTTGTTCTGCGTGGGTGAACTTATACGCGCCATGCGAGGTACCAATCGCAATTGCTAATGCGTCGATGCCTGTTTTTTCAACGAATTCAACTGCTTTTTGTGGGTCGGTTAAGAGGATCTCACGGCTGGCAACACTATCCTCTGCTCCGCCAATTGTGCCTAGTTCACCTTCAACCGAAACCCCTTTTTCACTTGCCATTTTTACAGCTTTTTTTGTCAACTCGACGTTTTTGTCAAATGGAAAATGCGACCCATCAAACATCACAGAAGTATAGCCCGCGTCGATGCATTTTTTCACAAGGTTTAAATCTGTACCGTGGTCAAGGTGAAGCACAACAGGTACAGCTGCATTTTGAGCTGCTTTGTAAGCTAATGTGGCGAGGTTGTCAAACCCAGCATAGTTAAAGGCGCCTAGAGAAGTTGATAATATAACTGGCGCATCTTGTGCCTCTGCGCCGTCTATAATTGCACGGGTCGTCTCTAGGTTGTTAGTGTTAAATGCGCCAACTGCATAATTTTCCTTGTTGGCTTTGGTAAGTACATCTACAAGCGTTGCAAGTGACATTAAATTCTTATTAACGTAAAGGGGATATTTATAGCTATATAGCGAAACTGGCAAAACGCTGGCGATTTACTTTTAGCAGTATGGATAAGTGCTGCAAACTATTCTACACGCTGCAAAGCACATGTTATCCGAATTTTCAGATATTTGCAACGCGCTACCATCAACTCCACGGCCGCTGTATCTAAGCGAATACGACATATCGCTACCATCTCCAGTCCACCGCAATGGATTAGGTACGCCGCTAATGTGAAAGGCATCGTAGCACTTTTGATCTGCGGCTCTGTCATCTTGTTTGAATTCAGTGATCCAATCCGCTTTTCCACCTTGCGTTATGCCAACTGTGCTTGCGTTGAAATCTGCAACTGGGAAAAACGGCCCGCCCATAATAAGTGAAAGTGGCAACGGCAGGAAGCAGTCATTTCCACCTACGCAAGTGGTTTGGACAACATTGGCCGGAATGTCGTCAAAAAAGTTGCACTTTGCCTTGCCTAGCTGTACATCCATGTCGCGGAGGTAAATTCCGCCAGTTGGAATTTGTTGCTTTAACGCGCCAATGTACTCAACTGGCTCTGTTTGTAACGGAGCTAATTTATCAGCGCGGATAATGTTCAAGTTATTTTCAGCATCTGGAATTAACGGAATGTAATCGCGTAGTGAACGTATGCATTGACCAGGTTTACCTGCTTCGTTTGTCACGTTTGTAGCAAATATGGCATAGCAAAGTTTTGTGTTTCGGCCACCCGTTAGCGAAGTAACTCTGCAACTTTTCAAATCGGTCTCTGTGTTTAACTGACCATAATTAGAGGAAACTTCAAGCGGCTCTGCTGCATAGCTCCATTTCCACGAGTTGCCCTGCACGTCGTCGCTGTCTTTTTCATAAGTAAAAGTAACTGCGTAGTAACCACGATCCCACCTTGCGCTTTGGCTACACCCACCTTGCTCTTCGCTTAACTTAAGAGAACCAAAATCTTGGCTAGATGGATTTGGATTTCCAAACCATTGATTCATTACTCCCTCTGGAACTGGTCCGAATTGACTTAGCTTTGCCATAGTGCCTTGGTCTGAAAAACACGTGTCACTTTTTCCAAAGCTATCCCTGCTGTTACTATCTGCACATTGCTGCTTTACAAGCGTAGCCATTGTATATTTGAAACTTCCACTTGTGAAATCTGAGAAGAATTTAAACGGCGCATCACGGGCATTTTCATCTCCATTTGCAGCGTATAGCACAGCCGGAACTAGTGGGCTGGAGTTAAGCCAAGTTAACGTGTGCCTACCAAGCACGTCGACTTGACGCGTGTGCGTTTCTGGATTGCATTGGATTGCAGAATAGCAAAGAGGCGCAGTGCATGAATTGAAACAAGGAGTCCCATCTGGCTTTTTGTGCGTTTCTGCATTGCACGTAGCGTCGCAGTTAACTCCGTTTTGGCAAATATTACAAGAGCGAGTTTCAACTGCAACGCTTTGTACTGTTGATGTCCAGTCGTTTAAAGTTGGTCTACAAACAGCTGAATCGGGTGATGGATCCCTATTTGCAAGGCACCAATACCGCGTGGTCGTGTAGCTTGATGGTGATCGTCTAAAAGCGCTTGCTAGTCGCATTGCATCTGCATCTTCAACATATTCTAAAAATGGCTTGCCAGTCTCACTAAATGAACTTGGCAATGGTTGGGATAAGTCGTCGTCTGGAAAATCAAGTCCGAGCGCAACGTTGTTTTCGGTTAACCAGAAGTCCCCGGTATTTGGCCAAAATTCGTTTCTAATCGCAACTCCAAACGCCCTTGCTGGTTGATCTTCAAGATTAATTGGAATTAGCGAACCACTTAGCGGCCATAGTGTAACTCCCAGATCCCTATTTTCAGGGGTTCTAATTTGTAAATTGTCAATTAGGACATACAATTCCGGGTTAAGTTCAATTGGCTGCGGTGCTTTTTCAATAAACGCAAACGCGTAGTTGTCTTCGTTATCCATTCCATAAATAGGT
>JAUYPK010000124.1 GCA_030697615.1 Microcaldota archaeon
GAAAAAATCAAATGGTGAAGTATTCAAAATGGGAAAACTCAAAAAAATCTCTGGACCAGTAGTAGTTGCTGAAGAAATGTCAGGTAGCCAAATCAACGAAGTGGTAACGGTTGGAAATGAAAAACTAATGGGAGAAATAATTTCGCTTAAAGGCAGCGATGCAAGCATACAAGTTTACGAAGACACTTCGGGATTACGGCCAGGAGAACCAGTTGAACCATCTGGCAACTCGCTAAGCGTAGAACTTGGACCGGGTCTCTTGGGCGGAGTGTTCGACGGAATCCAGCGTCCGTTAAGCGTGTTAAGCGAAAGCGGCTCTTTCATTCAACGCGGCGTAAGCGTAAATTCGCTTGACCGCAAGAAAAAGTGGGAATTTATTCCAACAGTAAAAAAAGGCGCGGTTGTAAACGGCGGGGACGTAATTGGAACAGTTAAAGAGTTTGACTCCGAGCACCGCATAATGCTACCTCCAAAAATCAGTGGCAGAATTGAAAGCATTGAAAGCGGCAAATTCACAGTTGAAGACACCGTTGCAGTTGTAAAGGACAAGAATGACAAAAATGTTGAAGTGCAAATGATGCAAAAGTGGCCAGTACGCATACCGCGGCCGTATAAAGAAAAGCGACGCATTGAACTACCACTACTAACCGGCATGCGCATTCTTGATACACTGTTTCCAGTTGCAAAAGGTGGAACAGCCGCAATTCCAGGTCCATTCGGGTCCGGAAAAACAGTAACCCAAACTTCGCTTGCTAAATTTTCAAATGCCCAGGTAATAATTTATGTTGGCTGTGGCGAGCGTGGAAACGAAATGACTGAAGTGTTAACTGAGTTTCCAAAACTCGTTGATCCACACAGTGGCAAACCGTTGATGAACAGGACTGTGTTAATTGCAAACACGTCTAACATGCCGGTTGCTGCTCGTGAAGCTTCGATTTACACTGGAATTACAATTGCAGAGTATTACCGCGACATGGGTTACGACGTTGCGCTTATGGCTGACTCTACAAGCCGATGGGCAGAGGCAATGAGGGAAATTTCTGGCAGAATGGAAGAAATGCCTGGAGAAGAAGGGTACCCGGCATATCTTGGTCGCAAATTGGCTGAATTTTACGAGAGAACTGGTCGCGTTACATGTTTGTCAACAACGGGCGACCGCACTGGTTCAGTTACTGCAATTGGTGCCGTTTCACCAGCAGGGGGGGACATTTCTGAACCAGTTTCGCAAGGAACACTCCGTGTAACAAAAGTTTTCTGGGCGTTAGATGCACAACTTGCTCGGCGTAGACATTACCCGGCAATTAACTGGCTTAAAAGCTACTCGCTGTACTTAGATGATTTAGAACAGTGGTACGATGAAAACGTAGCTGAAGATTTTTACGACATGCGCACAAGAACAATGGGCTTATTACAAAAAGAATCCGAGTTGCAAAACATAGTGCAGTTAATTGGCCCCGACGCGCTTCCAGATAAAGAACGACTTGTGCTTGAGGCAACGAAGATGATTCGTGAAGATTTCTTACAACAGAACGCGTACGACGCAATTGACGCACAGTCATCGTTGCAAAAGCAGTACAACATGTTGAAGACAATTTTGCATTTTTACGACAAGGCAAGCGCGGCGCTTAACTTGGAAACTCCGTTTGACAAAATTGTCAACGCTCCTGAAAAGTTGAAAATCTCGCAGCTAAAAAGAATCGAAGAAAAAGAAGTTGAAAAAACTTGCAAAGCAATAATGGCAGAAATAGACGCTAGATTCAAAGTTTAAACGTAAAATAAAAAAAAACAAAATTTAAAGAAAAATATTTGATGAAAAAAGGTTGATGAAAAAATGGCAATGAAAGAATACAAGACTGTAAGGGAAATTTTCGGTCCAATTGTATACGTTGAAGGAGTAGGCGACGCTGGCTACGGAGAAACTGCGATTATAACAATGCCTAATGGCGAAAAGAAAAAAGGTCAAGTGCTTGAAACAAGCAAAAACATGGCAGCTGTGCAAATATTTGGAAACACGCAAGGCTTAGACACAAAACACACAAGCGTACGCTTCACAGGAGAAACACTGCGTTTAAATGTAAGCGACGAAATGCTTGGAAGGGTGTTCAACGGCTTAGGTGAACCAATCGACGGCGGACCTGCAAGCACAGCAGGAGAAAAAATTGACATTCAAGGCAGTGCAATTAACCCTTACTCGCGTGCGGAGTTGCATGACTTTATCCAAACTGGCGTTTCAACAATTGACACTACAAACACACTTGTACGCGGACAAAAACTACCCATCTTTTCCGCATCTGGTTTGCCTCACAATGAACTCGCAGTTCAAATCGCGCGACAAGCAACTGTAAAAAGTAAAGGCGGAGACGCAAGGGAAAAAGAGGACTTCGTAGTTGTATTCGCAGCAATGGGAATCACACACGCAGAAGCTAGCTTCTTTATGCGGGATTTTGAAAAAACCGGCGCATTGGAAAGATCCGTTTTGTTCCTTAACTTAGCTAATGACCCTTCAATTGAACGTTTAATCACACCAAGAATGGCGTTGACAACCGCTGAATTCCTCGCTTTTGAACGCGACATGCAAGTTTTGGTAATCTTAACAGATATGACTAACTATTGTGATTCCCTTCGTGAAATCGCAGCTGCGCGTCAAGAAGTTCCTGGACGTAGGGGTTATCCAGGTTACATGTACACCGACTTAGCTAATATCTACGAACGAGCTGGTGCAATTAAAGGTAAAAAAGGGACGGTTACACAGTTGCCAATCTTGTCAATGCCTGAAGAGGACATCACGCACCCAATTCCGGACTTAACTGGTTACATTACTGAAGGCCAGATTGTGCTTTCGCGTGACTTGTACCGCAAAAATATTTACCCGTGTGTCGACGTTCTACCGAGCCTTTCAAGGTTAATGTCGCTTGGAATCGGCGGCGAAAAGACACGCGATGACCACAGCGGAGTATCTTCACAGCTATACGCTTCGTATGCTGAAGGTCGCGACTTACGTAACCTCGTCGCCGTAGTGGGTGAAGAGGCGCTTACTGAACGGGACAAGAAATTTTTACACTTTTCTGACGCGTTTGAAAAGCGTTTCGTATCACAAGGAAAATATGAAAATCGCACAATTGAACAGTCACTTGAACTAGGTTGGGACTTACTTGCAGGCATTCCAGAAAGCGAATTGAAAAGAGTTAAACCCGAGCATATTGAGAAGTATGGGAAGAAATACAGAAAATAACTTCCGCTATAGAAAAAATTCAGATTCAACGTGGAAAAAAATGGCATATGAACCAAGAGAAGATGAAGTGGAAATAACAACCGGCGCGTTCATCATACGCGACGGAAAAATCTTCCTAACAACTGGACCAAAGTTTAACAACAAGTGGACTGTGCCAGGCGGACACGTTAACTACCGCGAAACAAGCAAAGATTGTATTGAACGCGAAGTAAAAGAAGAACTTGGCATAAAATGCAAGGCAATTGAATTGTTCAGCGTTAGTGAACGTACGCACCACACTGTTCGTGGAAAAGACAGGCACTTCATTTTCCTAAACTGGAAATGTGAAATAACTGAAGAGCCAAAAATAGATGGTAAAGAACACGATAAAGCCAAGTGGATAAACATAGAAGACGCACTCGACGACCCTGAAGTGATGAGTTCAGTGAAAGAGCCCTTGAAAGTTTTACTAAAATTAAAAAATGCACGATGATACTATATGGCTGAAACTGTACGCCCGACAAGGATGGAGCTGTTAAACACAAAGCAAAAAGTAATCCTAGCGGAGAAAGGGCACAAGATCTTAAAACAAAAGCGAGACGCGTTAGTGTTGGAATTTTTCAACATTGTTAAAAAAGCAAGCGACTTACGCAATAAGCTTGACAAACAAACTCTCACAGCGCATAAAGCATTAGCAGTTGCACGCGCTTTTCACGGCGACGCTTTCATTGAAGCCCAGACTTTAGCCGCTGTTGCTGCTCCTGGCGTTGCAATTTCAACGAAAAACGTAATGGGGTTAAAAATTCCAGTAATTTCTTCACCGCAATTTCCAGCATTTCAAGTTTATAGCATCCACGGCACAAGTGCAAAGTTCGACGAAGCAGTTTACACTTTCCGCGAGTGCCTCAAACTCGCATTGCAATTGGCAGAAACTGAAACTGCGCTTAAACGCTTATTGGTGGAGATTGAAAAGACTAACCGCCGCGTCAATGCGTTGGAGTATAACGTTACGCCTAACTTAAAGGCGACGATTAAAATGATCGCTGGACACTTAAGCAGGTTGGAAAGCGAACAGTTCTTCGCGTTGAAAGTTACAAAGCGACGCTTACAAAAAGCAGCAGAACAAGCGGAAGCGTTGACTAACTAATTACCTTTGGTTTGATTATATTTAATCCGTTCAGCTAATTCTGAAACCATTCTTGCGTAAAAGTGTAAGGGGTAATCTTCATCTGGATTTATTCCAATTCGACGCAAATGCGCTAGGTTGAACGGACGCTCAACATTATCAGGTATGTCCCTACCAACGGAATGCACAACTTCAGTAACTTTTGTTCCACTAAAACGAATAAGTAAATGCTTTGCTAAAATATCATGAAGAACCGCTGCAGATTGCTCCTTGAGTGCAGGATCATGAACATGTTCAGCAGG
>JAUYPK010000134.1 GCA_030697615.1 Microcaldota archaeon
TTTTCCAGCATTGGCCATTTTCGAAATTATCTTTGGGTTCTTGTGCGCTGCACCGTTGCGCAGAAGTGAGAGTTTCTTGCAAAAATCAACGTCTTTGTCACTCCAACAACCAATTTCTTGAAGTATAACCGCCAAGTCGGCAAGCGTCTTACGTTCCAATACATCATGAACTAGCTTTGCCTTTTTTTCATCTGTTGAAATGTATTTAACTGCTTCACGCAGCGAGAATCGTTCAAGCACGCCGTGAAGCTCAATAACGCTGGGTCCGTTCATACCCAACCCATAGAGGGTAAGTGGTCCGTCCATTATCCCAGCAATTACAACTTCTCCACGTTTACGTTGGGCTGCATCGCTGGATGGAAAAGCTACGTCAAAGGCGGTTTTGAACCGCTCGAGGCGTGGTTTCATGTAAGTCAAATTTTCACTAACCGCAGTTTCGAGCTGAGCTAAGCTAGATGATATTGAAAAGTCTGAATTGTACTGCAAACCTGGTTTCATTTGGTGAAAATAATGGGAAGTTGAATGTTTTAAATTACTACATGTTGAAATGATTATTATGTTCAAAATGCGTTTTGCGCCTTTGTTTGACGCCTATCTAAAGAATACAAATATACCAGCTTTTGAAAGGGTAAAGGCAAAAAGCGAAAACCCGGGCTACAATTATGAATTCGCTGGGTTCAATTCGTCAAATTTAAACGGTGTGCCGCTTAAGTCCAACGGCTGGACTACACTAACTCCATTTTACAATGTGACAGTGTACTGCGACGTGTGTGAGTTGCCAGTGCAAACAATTAAAATGCATGGAGTTACAAGAGAAGTAAACGTTGACAAATACCTAGACATACAGGAAAACGAAAAGCTAAAAACAGAATTACAAAAACTAGACCGAACGGTCATTTTCAAGGGACTAGTCAAAGAAATTTCTCTTGAAGCGCTTTACAAGCCACAATGTTCCCGTTGTGGAAGATGGGTTGCAAAAGGAAACGGCCACAATGAATGCAGCGATGGTACTTACGGCGTTTGCAAGTACTGCGCAAACGTGCTTGACAAATTACTATAAAAATAGGATGTGAAAAATAACTATATGAGCATTGTAAAAGATAAGAAACTAGCCGAAGCTGGAAAAAAGAACATTGAATGGGCAGAAAAGCACATGCCTGTTTTGAAAATTATAAGGAACGAATTTGAAAAAACCCAGCCATTAAAAGGAAAAAGAATTGCGGCGTGTTTACACGTAACTAAAGAAACAGCTGTACTTGTCAAAACATTGCGAACTGGCGGAGCTGAGGTTAGTTTATGCGCGTCTAACCCGCTAAGTACACAAGACGATATTGCAGCTGCACTTGACGCTGACGGGTTTGCGGTTTACGCTGTGAAAGGGTGCGATAACAAACTTTATTTCGAGTGTATTAACAAAGCGCTTGACGTTAAGCCACACATTACTATTGACGACGGCGCAGATTTGCTTAATTTAGTGCACACTACTCGCAGCGAATTGTTAAAAGAAGTAATCGCAGGCCAAGAGGAAACTACAACTGGCGTGATTAGGTTACGCGCAATGGCAAAAGAAGGCGCGCTAAAGTATCCAGTTATTGCGGTTAATGACACGCCGACAAAACATTTAATGGACAACTGGTACGGCACAGCTCAATCTACCCTTGACGGCGTTATACGCGCAACGAATGAACTCATTGCCGGCAAGGTAGTTGTAATTGCTGGCTACGGGCATTGCGGAAAAGGAATTGCAAGCCGCGCACGTGGACTTGGGGCAAGAGTGGTTGTAACTGAGATTAATCCAGTTGAAGGTATCCGCGCTTATTTTGAAGGTTTTCAAGTTATGAAAATGAACGACGCTGCAAAGATTGGAGATATTTTCATAACCGTAACTGGAAACAAGCACGTGATTGACAAGCAGCATTTTGAAGTTATGAAAGACGGCGCAGTTGTTTGTAACTCGGGCCACTTCGACGTTGAGATAAACGTAAAGGAATTACAGCAAATGTGCGTTGAAAAAACAGAACCCCGCCCACTCGTTGAAGAGTACAAGTTGAAAAGCGGAAAGAAAGTTGTGTTGCTTGCGCAAGGTAGGCTGGTGAACTTAGCATGTGCGGAGGGTCACCCAAGTGAAGTTATGGACCTCTCGTTCTCGGATCAAGCGCTAGTTGCAGAGTACATTGCAAAGAACAGCGACAAACTAAGCGAAAAGAAAGTGTACGATGTTCCAAGTGAAATTGACGTCCGCGTTGCACTTCTCAAGGCAAAAGCGCATTGGCTTGGAATTGACGACTTGACACCAGAGCAAAAAGCGTACCTAGAAGGATGGAAAGAAGGGACTTAGTCTCGTTTCATCCGCGTAATTTTTTCTCTTCGTGTGCGTCTAGCTCTTGATAATTGTGACGCCGTTGGCCTGCCAATTTCTTTACTCCATCGATCCGCTAAGTCTGTAGCAAATATGTTTAGAACTAGCTTGTTTGGCGTGTGACCAATTTGTGGAATGTAAACTTCTGCACCTAAGTGCTTGCGCTTAATTAAAGTAAACGTATCTTGCAACGCCTTCTGGGCTTTTCCAGCGTCAAGAAAAGAAAAAACAGTTGTTGAAACTGGTCGCTTGACTGGAGTTTTTGAAATTCTCGGCATAAGTTTTCCTTTAGCGACATTTGATGCTAATTGAACAGGTAGCACAATAGCGCGAAAAGGGCGTTTACCATCAACGTGGCGCTCTATAGTTCCACTATGCGTTGTCATTAACAGTTTAGCTAGTTCAGCAGAAGGCATATGTTACATAACCACACAATTATTGAAGCAAGGTAGGTTTTAATCTTTTTCCAATGCAATTCTCCAGAGCTGAGTTTCATAGCTTTTGTCAGAGCTTATTGTTAACGAATTGAAACAATACAAA
>JAUYPK010000153.1 GCA_030697615.1 Microcaldota archaeon
AACGCAACGCACGTGCAGTTTCGTCAGAGTTATGCTGGAATGATTCGTAAATTCCCCTAATTGCCTTGCCTTGCTTTTCAAAGTCGTTCGGATTAGTTGAAACAAAATTGTCAAAGAACCACTTGAAAAACTCATCATTAAGC
Organism: Microcaldota archaeon; assembly: GCA_030697615.1. GTDB lineage: Archaea > Micrarchaeota > Micrarchaeia > Norongarragalinales > UBA8480 > JAHFHC01. Next base: position 144 of record JAUYPK010000153.1, read on the forward strand.
GAAGACTGTAACTCTATTCTTTTTCGCTTTGCTTGACCTAGCTCTGCTTCGCACCGCTTTGCATCATTTGCACTCCAAGCTTGTTGTTTAAACTGTTCAAACTGCTGAAAGTCATCACCCCACGCGCCTAGCCACACGCCAGCTTCAAATTCACCTGAATTACGCTCAGCACAGTTGCCGGCAAATTCTACGCCGCCAGTTTCCTCGCTGTGAACCTCGCCTTGCTTACATTCAAAATTGACAACCCTACCATGGTCCTCGCTGCACCTTGGAATTGCACAGTCACGATTAGTTGTACATTGCTTACATTGTTTTGTACTTTCGCAGCCGTTTAACCAGTCGCCATCACAATCCCAAAAACCTTGGCTGCACTCGCACCACGCTTGAGAGCCACAAACTTGGTTGGGATTATTGCACTGGCTAGGATTACAAATGGAAGGAGATTGTCCCTCAACAGGTTGCTCCTCCACAACTAACCCAGTTAACGGAGAATATAAACGCTGCAATAATCTGTTTTCTTTAGCTGATGCAGTTGTAGAATTAGAACTAGGGTCAGGTTGGCAAGTTGTCCTCCAACAAGTTAATACATAACTACTGCAAGTTGGAGAATCGTATTCGTATTGGGTTGAAATTGCAGAATACCCCGCTTGACACATAGGCATAGGATTAGCTGGACAATCGCAAGTGCCGTCTCCCGAACCAGTTACCGAAGTACGGTTTTCATTTACAGTCGCTTGATTTGATTCGTTTCGAGGTAATTGTTCTGTTTGATTCCATTGTGGTTGAACTTGAGTTTGATTCCATTGTGGTTGAACTTGAGTTTGGTTTTGTGGAAATTCCCCTTCAAAAGGCCGCACTTCATCTCGCGGCACGCAGTCCCTTGCTTGTACGCAAGTGCAAGTAGTCCGGTCTTGATATTGACACGGTCCGCATCGCACATCTCCACAAGTTGACTCAACGCAAGAAACAGCATTTGAACAAGTTAACAACTCCCCGCACGAGATTTCGTTGCCAGAACAATAGGAACTAGTGACTTCACGTGAGAAATTCAACAAACGTTGCTTGAACTCAAATTGCTTCACGTTTTCCTTTGAAAAACCATTTTGTTCAACAAATATCTTCTCGATTTCTGCAATCGCCTCGTCGTTTGAAATGTCAAATTCGCGCCGCCCAACTTTTTTCATAAACTCATTTACCACTTGCTCATACTGTTGCCGCTGTGACTCAACAAAATGCAGGTTATCTGGAGAAGGGTTCGCATCTAGATTAGCAGCACCGCGCTTCAATTCATTTATAATTTCACGCATCTTTGCAGTGTATTCTCCTGAAGCGGAATAGCCGAAGTTAGCTTCTCCAATTTGTTGATTTACAACCGCCATTTCCAAACGGTGCTGTACATCAATCCACGAATTTACCCAGTGCCAATCTTGGTCAGTCATTTCGTCGCCAGCTAATTTGACAGTTACACTTTCACCTTCGAAAAGAGTAGCACTCCATTTCAACTTATTTGACTCACTTGCACTGTAGCCAAACCAACCAGCCAGTGTTTCCCTACATTGTCGCTTGTTGTTCTGTAAGTAGTCTTGTAATTGTTTTTCAAATTCAACTGCTTTTAGTGCAGCTTCTTTTTGTTTTTCACTGTTGCCAACGCTTGACTGCGCTAAGTTTTTGAACGCGTTTATCATTTGTTCAATATTGAAGTCTTCGCTTTCTTTGTAATCCGATCGCAGGTCAAAATTGTAAAATACATTTGTTTGGCCATCTCTCTGAATAACCTGTGGCCAACTGTCAAGCGAAACCTTGATCTTACTTCCATCGTAGAGTGTTTTCCTCCACACTGCTACAGGGCTAGTGAGTTTAACTGACTTGCTCACTAGTGGAGACCAAGCCCATTGTTCAAATTGCGTTGGCTCGCCAAACAACTGGCGCATTTTATCCTGATCCCAGCCACGAAATTCTTGCCGGTTCTCTTCATCGTCTTCACGATCCCTAAAAGTAGCTTCATCGCCATTAAGCGTGTCAAAAAGTTTTTCCCGCTCGTTGTTAAGCAAAACACTAAACTGCAAGTAATTTATCTGACCTGCTTCAAATTGCTCGCCGTAACTAGAAACTGAAGTTGCAAAAGAATCCGCAAAAACTACACTGGGTAAAATAAGTAAAAACGCAATGAAGTAAACCAAGAATCGTCGCATAATAAATGCTACTAACTAGCAATATTTAAACCAACCTAAAAAAACATAAAAATGAGCCACTAGGTATTTTGCGGTTGTTGCGTTGGCGTTGTAAATTTTACATAGAACCGTGCTGCTTCAAGTATTAGCGTAATCGCCGCGATTACTAGAAAAGTTCCGGAATAGGCATTTATCGCTCCATTTTTGAAGTCAATACCAATCATAAAAGCGTGTAAAAATATCAAGGCATAGGCAACGTATGCAAGTTTGTGAAGGGTAAACCAGCGTTTTCCCAACTTGTCAACCGCATAGTTAAACGAAGTGGCAAAGAGAAAAAAGAGTAAAACAAGCGCAATTAAACCAACTAATTGCCAAATTTTTCCACCAAGCGCCATTTGAAACACTATTCCTAAGTTTCCCTTAAATGTAAAAACGGCTTGTATTAATGAATGTAGAAAGGCAAAAACAAACGCTGAGACTCCAAGCGCACGCCTCGCTAAGTAAATCGAAGAATTTAATTCAAACTTTGGCCAAAGTGTACGGATCGGAGTAACCATCAATGCTAAGCTGAGAAAAGTAAACGCAAGGTAGCCATAAGCGTTGGCGGTGAATATGTTTGGAACCCCGTCTTTTGTAAACAAAAACCACGTGGCAAGCGTCAACACAAGTGCAACTACATATACAATTAGCCTGGCTTTGTTCACTAGTTTCAAATTAATTTCTCGAAGCGACATAGCGGAATATTCACAGCACTTCAACAAATTTAAACGCTTTGTTAAAATAATTTTTATCAGTCCGTCCGCTTGGTGTTTTTTCGTCTGCCTGAGGCACGAAGAAAAATAAGAGAGGCAGACAATCTCAGAATGTAGGTTTATTAAGTTATATTGATTTTTTTATCTTATGGGCTTATTTGACTTCTTAAAAAATAAAAAAAATAGCATACAAATGATTGATCCAAAAGAACTTAAGCCACTTCCAAGAGTAAAAAGGAACTTTTCAGAAAAAGAAAAGCAAGCTATAATATATATAGAAAAAACATTTGGCGAAGTTTATCCGAAATCGGCTGAGGATTGGATTGCTGATTTTGAGAGGGATTTAAACCCGGCACAAGAGATAGCGCTATTTTGGTACATGGCAGATATTTACAATAAATTTGTCGGCAAGTATAAAAATAGTTTAGAACATAGAAAAGAACTTTTCAAATTATTGATGCTATGTAGCTTTGGCGATAATGATTACGTTATGTCGCAGTTCCAACCAAAACATTTGTCACAGGCAGAAGTTAATGAAATAATTAAAGAAGTTCGGAAAAGCTAAACCCCCCTGCAACTAGTAAACCCATTAAGCAACGCACATTATTCCGTAATCAGTCCGTTGGGTAAAAGATTTTTTGTTTTGACTTCTTCAAGAAACCAGACTAGTGCTTTGTTTTGTCTCCAGCCTCCTGGGCAGTCTGCGCGATCTGCCACCATAAAAATACAAAGAATTGACAAGTTAACTTTGCTTAAAAGTTTACGCCATGCCTTTTCAGAAGGTGCTTCGCCACGTAAATGCGATAAATACCAAGGTAAATTTATATCGTGATATTTTACCAAATTAACAAACCCCGCATCGAACTTGCCGTATTTTTCAAGAAGTTTGACAGACTCTTCCGGTTTTGCATTTCCACTGATCTTACCAATATCATGCACGTAACTAAGATTAATCAAAATATCTTTTTCTTCAAGTGCAAGCTTATTCAACTCACTTAACTCCTGCGCTCTTTTTACCACCATTTCAGTATGTTCCAAAGCATTTGACGCAGTGTGACGTTCAGGATTTAGAGATACGCCCTGCATTTTTTTATAGTCACTGACAAAAGCCAAGTTATTACAAATAAAATCCATCGTTATGCATCTCAACCTGAAATTTGGGATCACCGGCCTTTTTCTTTGGCGGCCATAAGTGAAAAGTAGCTTTTGTTACATCCTGCTTTTTAACACGGTTTCAATTGTGTCAAGCGCAGATTCTAGTTGCTTTACAGTTGGTAGGAAAACTATTCTGAAGAATAGCCTACCCCTTAGTTCTGGCCCTACAAACCCATTGCCTGGAACAATCACTACGCCGTTTTTTATCAATTCAAGCGCAAGTTCCTTGTCGCTCTTCCACTTAGCAGCGTATGCTGGAGTAACTTCGACCAATGCATAAAAAGCTCCTCGCGGGCTAGGCATTCTCAAGCCATCAAAAGCATTTATTTTCTTAACTAAAACATCCCGACGTTTTTTAAGTTCACTGTTAAAAACCGCCAAGAAGTCCATTGACCCGTTTAACGCGGCAATACCACCACGTTGCATTTCCCAATTTACACTTAAGCGCTGGTTGCACAGCCGCTGAATAGCGTCCTTTACTTTTTCCCACTTGTCACCGTGAAACGCCAGCCAACCTACCCTTGCGCCAGGATAAATGAAATTTTTTGACAAGCTTCCGCCTGAAACAAGCGGCACATCCTTGCAAATTTCACGCAGGTTAACTTTTTCTCCTTCGAACACAAGCATCTCGTATGCGTCGTCGCTTATAATCGGCAAATTGTACTCGCCGGCTATGTTTACAATTTCCTGAAGTATTTTTCTGCTGTAAACCGCGCCAGTTGGATTATTTGGAGAAATGACTAAAATTGCTTTTGTGTAAGGGGTGATTGTGCCGCGCATTGTGCTTACGTCTGGAATCCAATTATCGTCACAATTGTAAAAAACTTCGCTGCCAAAACTCACGCGTTGCTTAGTTAAGTAAAGCGGGTAAGATGGAGAGGGTAGTAAGATGTTCCTGCCGGGATCTACCATTGCTTGAAATAGGAAATCAATGCCTTCACTTAACCCGCTTGTAATAAACACATCGCGTGGCGTTACATTTTCGTATTTTGCAACTGCAGCGCATAACTCGGGATCGCCGCCGCTTGGCGCGTAGCCTGAATAGTTTTTGTCAATTGCTTCTTTAACTGCGGTTAGAATATGCTGGGGGGGCCTAAACCCAAATGGGCCTGGGTCGCCGATGTTCAAATAAGTCATCTTGACCCCTTGTGCCTCGACTTTCTTCGCCTCCTGCACAATGTCACGAATAGGGTAAGACACTAACTCGCTTTTCTTACTAGGTTCAATAACGTCAATCATAATAACACAAATTATCTATCTTCTTAATTAAAATTATATCAGTCGCACCCGCTTAGTGTGCAGTGCTCTGACTGAGCGACGAAATAAAAACGCCAGAGCTCTCCTAGAGTTGGCTATAGGCATACTGCAGGGACTTTCAAATATTTTTTTCCATTCGATTCTCCATAACCTATATCGTCCAGCGAAACTAAAAAGGTCTTTTTTGGCGCGTATTCAGAGAGGAAGTTTGCAAATGACCTCGATGTCTTTCCAGCCTTCTTAACTTCTACGGCAATTTCCAAGTCGCCAACTACGAAATCTAGCTCTCCGCCGGACGTGGTTCTCCAGTAATTTACCTTACCTTTTGACCTAAGTTGACAATATACAAAATTTTCCAAGGTTTGTCCGGTTATACTGCCTGAAAAATCACCTAGAAGGTTGTTTCTAAAGCCATTATCTAGAAAATACACCTTTGGGTTTTTCCTTATTTCAGTTGAAATGTTTCTATGAAATGGCTTGATTATATTTATCACAAACGAGTCCTGCAATAGGGGCAGCATAGATTTCACTTCGTTATAAGAAACTCCGGATTGTTGGCTGAGTGTTTCGTACTTCACTGGGCTGCCTACCGATGCTGCAAGTGTCTTCAGGAGTAGAATTGCAGGTTCGCGGTATTTGGTGCCGAACCTCGCAACTACATCTTTCTCCACGTAATTAGAGAATAGGGTTTTTAGGAGCTCTACTTTTTTAGATTCATTCTCTTCCAAAGCGATGCGAGGATATGCGCCATACTTTAAGTACTCCTTGAGATAGGAATTGAACTCCCCTAGGAATCCCGTTTCTATTACTTTTCCCAACTGGGTTTCTGCCCTGAGTTCAATGAGTTTCTTTTCGTGCTTGGGACTTTTTGCCCTGAGGAACTCCGAAAAACTGAACGGCAAGACATCTATAAAGATAACCCGGCCAACTAAATATTTTCCTAATTCAGTTAAGTCAAAAGACGATGAACCAGTAGCTATAAACTTTGCATCAGTATAAGTGTCATAGAGTAGTTTCAATATTTTTCCAATATCCTTCACGTACTGGGCTTCATCAAATAAGAACCACGTCTTTTTCGTTTGATGAAAGCCTATAAACTCCTTGGGATTTTTTTCAAATTTCATACGCTCCAAGTCATCTTCAAACGTTACCAACACAATGTCCTTTTCATCTACTCCTCTTTTCAGAAGCATTTCCCGTATCTTCATTAGCAACGTGGTTTTTCCACTTTGTCTTGGGCCTCGAATAAGGATTATCTCCCGGTCTTCAAGCCATTTTTCTATCTCAGGTTCAACATCCCGCGGTACATATTCCATACAATTATTATCAAACAACAAGTATTTAAACTTACTTTTTTGCATAAATATCGCAATTTAACAAGGTTATTTTGCTATTTCAAATGAAATTAATTAGAATAAAACCAGTGCCAAAAATAACCACGATAGCTGAGCGGCAAGGTTGTCACGTAGTTGAACTACATGACAAGGATAGCTTCAATCATTTAATTCTATAGTTTACATACTTTACGATTAAACAATAGTTTACGGCGCTCCTACCCTAACGTCCCTAATTTTTTTCAGTAGAAAAGAAACGCTTTGGAGTCCAACCATCAGTGACAACCATAGACCTGTGTCTCTGCTCAGAGATCTATTTAAACCTTGGTCTAACCGACAAATTCGCAATAGATTGAACGTCAATCACCACTCTTGCCCGCTTTTCAAAATAATTAGTCAATTGCCTAACTACAACTCGTCATTCACCAAACAATTTCTGTTGGTCAGGCATACGAATATCAATCAGTCCGTCCG
>JAUYPK010000007.1 GCA_030697615.1 Microcaldota archaeon
GAACACTTCTGCTTATGATGAAGTTGACCGGATTGTAAGTGAATTTCAAAAGCTTCCGCAAGATAAAGAAGTTATTATGTATTGTTACAGCACGCCTTGCATGACTGGCAGGAAAGTTGGCAAAATGCTTGTCGAGCATGGGATTTACGTTAAGCATCTTGGAATTGGCTGGAATGACTGGCGTTACTACTGGGAGTTATGGAACCATGAAGGAGAATGGAACGTTACAAGTGTTATGGACTATGTTGCCAGCGGTTCACAGCCAGGGAGCGCAAATGTCACGCATTCAAGCAACAGTTCATGCGCAGTTGGGTCTTTTAGTTGCTGAAATATGCACAATTAACTTTATAGTTTAAATATCGCAGCAGTGTAAGCGCTAAGAACTAAAATGAACTTTCTTAGCTTATTGATATAAATAATTTAGGGAGAAAATATTGTAATGCCGATGGAACAGGTTTTAAAAATTATTAGCGAAATGGCGCATCCGGTTAAATTTGGAAACGCTGGAGGTAGCAGGAATCCATTCATAGGAGCTAGTGTTTCAAAAAGATTGACAGAAAAAAATCCGTTTGGCACTCGACCTTTTCTTGAAACTTTATCCGCGAGATTAGCGAGAGAGGGTTTTGAAGTAGATGGAATCTCTCGTCAAAATTACCCATCTAAAACAGGAAGAAAGTACTGGTACAAGTTAATTGCAAGAAAAAGCGGAACCCAAATAATTATTGAGACTTCGCACAGCGTTGGCCGATTGAAAAATGCAATTAGGCTACAGCACAACAAAATTAAAGAGGAATGACGATGAATCAAATTTGGTTAATTCGACACGGGGAAGCGTTTGATGATGTTAACGGTACTTTTGGCGGCTGGGCTGACGATGAACCAACTAAAAAAGCAATGACAGAAGCTGAAAAAGTAGTAGAGCAATTAAGTGAGTTGCCAATTGAATTAATTATTTCTTCGCCTTTGAAACGCGCTTTGAAACCAGCACAACTATTTGCGTTTAAATTAAATGTTCCGCTTGAAGTTAGTGGAGAGTTTAAAGAAATGAACCGATACGGGTTTTTGACTGGAGTTAGTAAAGAAGACGCAAAGCAAAAATATCCTGAACTTATTGAAGGTTTGAAGCACTACGCTTTTTCAATACCTGGTGGGGAGAGTTATAATCAACTTCGCTCTAGGATCTTAGCTGGTTTTGAAAAAATAAAACAAAATGGAAAGAATACATTAGTTGTTTCACATGGCGCAGCGATTAAGTGTTTGCTGCGTGAAAAAGCAACGCCAATTGAACGAGATTTAAGAGATTTTGAAATAATTCATATGCGTGAATTATCCACTGGTTTAAAATAAAATGAAAAGAACGCTTGTAGCAAAATTAAAAGCCGCGCTTAGAATTTCTTCTTAATTTTCAAACAGGGCCTTATTAACTAAGCGACGCCCTAATTGTTACATATGCCAATTGACTCATTTTACGACCAAGGTTTACTCATGCGCGGATTTCGTTCAGAACACGAAGCAATTGCTTACTCCCTCTTAAGAAAAACACGCAACGGCACTGACGTTGTTGGCCTCCGCGAAACCGCAGGTAAGGACGGCAACCTAGTTAGGCAAGCGTTCAAAGAACTCGTCACTAGCAGTATCTTAAGCGAAACTGTCATCGACGAATCACAACCGCTGAGTTTAAGCAACTGTAATTACAAAGTCAACGCCGCACAACGAAAAGCGGTTACAACTTCTTTCAACGAAAAAAAGAAAAAACTAAGGCACCCTTCGTAAAAATCTAAGACTAATTTTTAATTTATTTTCTCCGGTCAGGGGACACCAGTATTTCCCTTATCTAATCCAGTGCAACCAGCTTGGCCAGAGGTCTAAAAGGCCTGCGGCCTGAGCGGCCTTTTACCGGCAACCACGTGTCCCGAATTCTATTTAAAGTGTAAACTATTGCTACTTCTAATTGCCAAAAGTAAAGTTTTTATAATAGTATGAGTATTACTATTCAGTATGAATCATACTAAAACAACTTTGGTGATTGGAAGATGGCTATGTTAAGGACGACAATTTTGATTGAAGAGGTGCTGGCTTTGCGCGTAAGGCAGATGTTTAACGGTAATTTAACGCAAGGAATTAATGCCCTTTTGCAGCAGCACTTGCATGAGGGAAAAAGAGAACGGGATTTAGGTTTTGGTGCGCTTAAAGGTCAAAACCTTGTTGAAGAATTAATGAAAACTCGCAGAGCTGAGCGAAAAAGAGGGGAACGTTAAGGTATGTTGATTATGGATACTTCTGCTTGGCTTGCTATGTTTGATGCCAGTTCTGAGATTAGGGGAGTAATTGAACATGAAGACCTGCTTACGCCTAGTATTGCAGTTGCAGAAGTTGCAAAAATTCTTAAACAACGTGGAAATTCTGATGAAATAATTGACAGCTTGATTTCTAAAATTAAGCGAGAAAGCGCAATTTTACCTCTTGACGAGAATAATGCAGCATTAGCAGGGGTTTTAAGCATTAAGAACCATTTTGACTTTGTTGACGGCGTCATTTACAGTTACGCGTCTAAAGACCGTAAAGTTGTATCGACAGATTCAGATTTTAAGAATAAGCCATTTGCGATTTACATTGACTTGAGAAAGAAAAAGTGATAAAAATGCCTGAAGATGATGAAGACTTGAAAAAAGCTAAACTCATAATGAAGCGCATATGTCGAGGTAGTGAAAAACTCTACACAGAAAATCAGATACTGAAAAAATTAGCGTTTAATTTTGTAGAAACTGCCATTGCAAGTGAAAAGAGCCTTGCAAAAGATTGGCTTTCAAAAGAAGATGAAAAAGCTTGGAAGAATCTCTAGAATTCACCGACAACGATTGTACCCAAGAAGCTATTTAACCGCTTAATGGCGCTAGTTATCTTGTGAAATAAAATTATGAATTTTACTGCAGTTATTAAAAAAGGAGAAAAACAATTCGTTGCACTGTGTCCAGAGTTGGATGTAGTTAGTCAAGGGTTTACTATTGAATCTGCCCTTGCTAATTTGAAGGAAGCGGTTGAGCTTTACATTGAAGAAATGGGCGATGCGCTCCAAAAAGCTTAAATAGTACC
>JAUYPK010000018.1 GCA_030697615.1 Microcaldota archaeon
AGTAATTACAGGTGAAACAACTGGCACAGTTGACACAGTTAACCCGCGCGTTTCGCTAGTTGTAGCATCACCTTCATTGTCAACAACGTCAACGCGGTAAGCATAAGCACCTTCAACACTAGGGCTAAACGAATAAGTAAAACTAGTTGAACTCAACGAAGTCATTGTATATTCAGTGGTTACACTAGCTGGATCAGTTAACACAAATACCGCGCTTATAAGCGGCTCATTTGAAGAAACTTGAATTGAAACAAGCGTTCCGGGAGTACTCGTAGCTCCATTTACAGGCGTTGGCGGCGTAAAAGTCACTATTGGCAACGGCACTGTAAACGTACGCGTTGAACTTCTACCACTTGCACCTTCGTCGCTGTCAACTGCAGTTACGTAGTAAGTGTTTGTACCTGCGCGTAAGCCAATTAAGCTAACTGAATAGCTTGTACCACTGCCTCCCATTGCTAAGTCGACATTTGTTCCATCTGGCCGCGTTAAATGCAACGTTGCACTTGCAAGCGCTTCACTTGAACTAATTGCAACAATTGCACCGTCAGTTGAAAGAGTTGCAGCGTTTGAAGGAGTTGGCGAAACTAAAGTGATTACTGGAGGAGTTACAACTACTGTTGAAACTATTAGCGTTCTTGTAGCCGTGTTAGCAACGTCGCCTTCGTCGTCAACTCCACGAACAAAATAAGAATGTGTGCCAAGCTCAAGGCTTGAAACAGCGTGTGTAAATGTGGTTGACGAAGTCGAAGTCATTGCGTATTCCGTTACTGCATTTAATGGGTCAGTCCATACCAGCGTTGCGCTTACAAGCGGCTCGTTGGAAGAAATGGAAACAGTTGCACTTGTGCTTGTTTGTGATGAACCACTTGCCGGGGTTGACGCGGTGAAAGTAACAGATGGGCCAGGCACTGTAAAAGTCTGCACAGTACTTGTACCTCGCGTTCCAGTTGTAGAAGTTGCCTCTACATAGTAAGTATTTACTCCGGCGCGTAGGCCAGTTATTGAACCAGTGCAACTTGTAGGAGTAGTTTCAGTTAAGTCGTAAACTGCGCTTGTACCATCCGGTCTAGTTAAGCGTAGCGTCGAACTTGAAACAGGTACGCTTGTTGAAATTGTAACAGTTGCGCTGTCGCTTGCCAATGTTGCGCCATTTACAGGAGTTGGTGGAGTAGTGAAAATAACAGTAGGCGCAGCTACGTTAATTGTAAAAGTACGCGTGGCGGTAATCACCCTAAGCCCATTTGTAGCAGTGACAAAATAAGTGTAAATTGCAGGTTCTAAGCCGCTTATTGTAACTGTAAAAGTAGTTGGCGAAGTTGACGTCATCGTGTAATTAATTCTGCTTCCGCCCAATGGGTTAATTGTTACATTTGCAGCGTTTAACGGAACGCTTGAATTTATTGCAATTGTCACGCTGTCGCTTGACTGCGTTGCTAAGCTTGGTGGAGTTGGAGCTATGAAAGTAATAGTAGGCCTTTCAAGAGGTGCAGTTACAACTAAGATGCGTTCATTGCGACCAGCAGCATCTCGAAGCTTGAAACCAGCAGGGTAACCTTCATCTGCAACGCAGTTGCGAAGCCGGTCTCCAGTTGGCAGCCAGTTGGGATTTATCTCTTCGCCTGACATTCTAAACGTACAAGACGTGCCGTTAACTGAATAGTTCCCAACATCTAAGTGGCCGCTTATACTGTGGTTCTTTGCTAGTGAAGATAATGCATGTGAAGTTGCTGTGCCGTTAAATGTAACTGGCGTTCCACGCGTCCCATCAGCAAAAACTGGGGTAAATGTTAATTTTGAATTATTAGCATCATCAGCCGCAAGCATATCCGTTGTCCAAGTTGCATTGAAAATGCCCATGTTGTTTACACTTATGGCAAGAGGTTGCGCTAGATGTAATGCAGTGTCGCACCACGCGTATTCACCGAAGCGGCTAATTGCATTTGAAGTTAAAATGTAGTTGTCATTAACGTCGTAAGGGTTAAGCCAATACGCATCACTCGGATAATACATGTTGTCGCCATTGTTTCCTGCCCAAGCTGGACTTGATGACAAGGCGCATTGAGCGCGGTAAACTTGGGATTGCAACACGCCACATTGGCGCATTACCCCTTGAGTTTGTTGTGCAACGTAATTCGGGCCATAATCGGGATACCACGGGGAAGATGGGACACTACCTTCAATTGCAGAAGTTATACACGGGCCAAATTCAACACTAGCCCAGTCTGCAGGATGTCCGCCAGACGGGTCACCAAAACCAGTATTTTCCCCAGAGTAAAAATCAGGGTAATCTTCTAGAAGGTAAGCTGGCGGCCGATGTGTACGATCAAAAACAGAATTGAAATAGTCGCTTTCAAACCACCGCGTGTAAGCCCACCACGTTGCATCGTTTCCAATTGGTAGGTTTTCAGTTATGCGTGGAAAGTAATTAACTGTATCGCCAGTCCCATATATGAATGTTCCAGGTGCGCCTCCACAGGAAAAGCCCGGAGTGTTACATAGTTGACTCGCGTTTTGTGCAGCGGGAGTTTGTGGAGTAAAATTTTGAATTGAATTGAAATTAGTCCCGTAAATACCACTAGCGGTTATTTGGCCAGTAAAACCACTCCCGCCTTTCTTAGAGTCTTTTTCCTTATTCTTATTTTCAAGTTGTTGATTAACTATATTGTTTTGGTTATTGAAATTATTTTTCTTCGCTGCGCTGGTTTTTTCAGCATTTATCGCTATTTGAGATTGCACTAATTGAGGCTTTTCTTTTTGAAGCTCGGCTTGTTTATTTTGTTTGATTAAATTCGGACTAAGTGGAAGCGCAACAACTGCTATTGAAAGTAAAACTAACATGCATAAGACTACAGCCAGTGGTTTGTACCCTACCATGCATTAATAAGAACACCCCAGCTTATTTACCTCTTTCGCTGCTTTAAAAACCTTTATAAACACGCAAACGGCGATCAGCGAAGAAAATGCGCATTTGGCGGGTTTTTCATGTGGTTTCTACTAATGTATCACACCCTCGGGGTTCTGTGAATTGGCCTGCTAGGAAGAGGCGCATATATCCAATGAGTGGTATTCGTGCAATCATTCTGCCGTGCACTTTGGAAGATTCGATAAAATCAATTCCAGCTTCTTGGTCTACAACTTGGTTGTTGTCCCCTTTTGTCATGTAAGTTACTTGTGAAGTTGTTAAATTGCGGAGGCCAAGTATTGAACGGTGTATGATTAAACCAGCTATTTTTGATTCGAATACGATTACGTCGTTTGTTGGCACTTGGCTCCTTGAAACTGAGACGTTTACAATTGAAGTGGAATTTTTAAGTATAATGTGTGAAGTGCAAATGGCGATTGTTGAATTTTGCCCGCGTTTGGAAACTGTACAGTTACTGCGCTGTACGCTTATTTCTGGGAAGTTTCCCTCGAAGTCCACTATTGGCGCGTTGTAAACAGATTGGCCTTGCACTATTACTAAGTCGCCGCGGTCAAGCACGTGGTTCATGCTACATGAAGTAACTACATCTAAGGGGGAAGGCGTTTGTAAGGCTGCTGAAAGCGCTAGCCAAACTACAGCGGCTGCGAGGATTGCGTATATCACGTCAACAAGGGATGACCTGCCTTTTTTTTCTGCTCCGGTTAGGAAGTCAAGGGAAACGTAAGCTAGGAAAGAGGCGAGGCATAGCACGCCGAATAATGGCTGGAGGGTTAGTGTGTAAAGCAAAAGAAATAGTACAGTTGCGATTGGAAGAAATATGTTTGGCGAAGATAAGGAAAATTTTGTTTTCATTTCAAGTTTCAACCAATTGACCCATTTGTCTAATTTCAAATTTCTATTCCGGCGGTTTGTAGCACTTGGAGTTCTTCGAATGAAATGGGTTCGCCGAGTTTGAACTTTTGCATTATCTCTTGTGCTTTTGTTTTTACGTGTTGCATTTTTTCCTGTGCATTTGCTTTAGCTTCGTTTCTGTGGGTTTCAAATTCTGCCCTTTGGCTTTGCCGCGCTGCGTTTTCTTCGTCGTATAGTTTTGAAAGTAAACCCCTTTTTTCGTCTAGTTCGTGAAACGCTTCTGGCAACTCTTTGCGTATTTCGTCAGCTTCTTTGAAGCATTGAAGCATTGCTTTGTGGTGTTCTTCGCTTTTTGCAGCGTGTTGCTTTAGCTTTTTCACACTTGTAGAAATTTCGAATTGCATTTCCCTTATTTCGCGCTTTAGTTTAGATAACTCCCCCATTTTTGGCGCGAGGGTTGCAAGTGACTTTAACTCTGCGCTTAGTTGTTTTACTTTTTTAGAAACCGTCTTTTCTCGAGAAGGAGAGTAGTTCATTTGCAGCGAATATTCTAGGGATTGAATTTCCGCTTTTAGTTGTTCGGGAGAACCAAATTCGCGTTTAAATGGGGCAAGCGCTTTTTCAATTGCTGCGAATGTTTTTTCTTCGCTTTGGGCTTTTGACCGCAGTACTTCTAGCTCTTTTGCAATTGTTTTGACAGATGCGTTTTCAACGTCCCTTGCTTTTTTTTCTTTGTCGGCTAATTGGAATAATTCACGGAGGTGGGCAAGCGCCTCGGCGTTTTTGCCTTTCATTTCCCGTACTTCTGCAAGCACTTCTCTTTTGTCAATTTCTTGTTTTTCGTCCATCATTCTATCGGTTCACTGTTGTACGGATTCTGGCGGTGTTTCAAGTTCAATTTCTGCAATTATCTCGTCGAGTTCAGCGCGTTGTTTTTCAAGCACTTTCTGTATGCGTTTAATGCGCTTTTGGTTAAGCGCTATTTCACGGTATTTCCTTGCAGCTTGGTTAAAGTGTTCGCTTGACAACGTAAAGAATTCTTGCTTGTCCATAGTCTGTGCAATGTCTGCAAGAATCCCGCCAAGAAGTACGTTTGCACCTTCTTTTACTTCACGTTTAAGCTGGTGCTCTGATTTTAAATTACTTTTAATTATCTTTACAACACGCGCGTTTGGAAATGGTAAGTGTTCAGACTCTTCGTCTTCAACTTCTTCGCCTTCAATTTGCTCCGCTGGTTGTTGGGGTTGAACTTGGTTAACTGGTTGCTCTTCTGTCATTTAATAGACTCACCTTTAAAACATTTGAAATATAAAATACGAAATAGCTTTACGTGAAAATTAATAGGTGGTCTGACCTTTTAAAGCACTACGGCTTTTCAAGGAGTATAAAGACCTTTCTCTTACGCGAGTTAGCCGGATTGTCGGTTATTATTTTTACAGCGAAACCTTTTTCCTTGAAGGCTTTTCCACATTGCATTGCCTCAACTTCACTCTTCGGATAAAACTGGATAACCGCCTTTCCGCCTTTCTTTAAATGGTTCCAAAACTCCCTTGCAACTTTTGCCACTTCGACCATTCCGCCAATTGAAACCCATTGTAGAACAGAAATTGAAACAATACCGTCAAACTTCCCCTTAAATGGGAATTTGCACAAGTCGCCGACCTTTGCTTTGAAACCTTTTTGTTTGCACTGTTCGACAAAAGCTGGAATTAAATCAAAAGGATAAACTTCGTAGCCGATTTCTCGCAGAATAATTGAAGAAAAACCCGAGCCACAGCCGGCGTCGATAATTTTACTTCCGAGTGGAAACTGCGCCAGCTCAACCGCCCTTAAGGTGAGCTGTTCTTGGATTTTGCGCATCGCGTTGCTCTTAGCATAACGCTCGGCTTCACTCGCGTCGTAGTAATCAACAGCGGTTTTCTCATCCTCTGGACGAACGTGGAAAGATTTCCATTCGCTTGATTGTTTCATGATAGTTTTTCTATGAGTTCGTCAAGATAATACTTTGGAGCGTCGTTCTGCTTCAATGCCTGCTGAAGAAAAGATAACACAGTGGCTTTGTCTTTTTTTCCGAACTTCAAAATAAGTGCGTATACAG
>JAUYPK010000031.1 GCA_030697615.1 Microcaldota archaeon
CGTAAATGTCGAGTTTCTCGCTCATAGGTACTCTCGTCCTCCTCGCTATATAAGAGGAAGTGTCCTGAGAGCATTGTTTGTTTGAGTATGTATGCCGCGGGGGAGATTTGAACACCCGACCTCTAGATAGCTCAGCGCTTAATTTGATCTTGAGTTAATTTCTAATACTTATGAGTCTAGCGCTCTAACCAGCTGAGCTACCGCGGCAATCTTTTTTCTTTCTTCGAACAAGAAAGAAAAAACATTGATGAAAAAAGAAAGAACCTGAGATAAAAAGTGTTTGTTTTGGCGACTAAAAGCACCTTTTAGTAAAAAGGGGCTTTTCTGTCAGCTACCGCGGCAGATATGATAGTGTTGTGGGTCAGAATGAATAAAAAACCGCTTGTGTTTAACTAATTCATGCTTTTGTTGATTGAGGATTTTCTCCGCTCTTTTGCTGGTAGCGAATGGTTTAACGCGTTTAATTTTTTCATGCACGACGCTTACTTCGCGCCACTTGTAGTGCTGCTGACATTAACTGTGCTATTTTTAATCCCGAAAAAACCCACGCGAGTTTCTCTCTTGGTTTCGCTTCTTCTTGCAGCTGTGCTTGTCTATTTGCTGAAGTTATTTTATGCAGATCCACGGCCATGCGCGGGTTTGGTTGATTGTGAGAGTGGGTTTGGCTTTCCATCCGGGCATTCGACTTTTGCATTTACAATTGCAACGCACACTTTTGGCACTAAGTACTTCTACGCGTTTTTACTGCTTGCAGTGTTGATTGCATTATCCAGAGTTGTTGCTGGAGTCCATTCATTTTTACAAATAGTTGGCGGAGCTATGCTTGGGTTTGTAGTTTCTACTAGTGTGAATATTATAACTGCGAAATTCTTTGACAAAAAAGATAAAAAGCGTGTGTGAGGTTAGTGTGAGAGTGAAAGTGGAAAACGCGTTTAAAGTAAGGGAAGACCTCCGCCAGTTAACGCATTTTGGAGTTGCAATTGCCACTGTACTAGTAGTTAGTTTTGTTGGGTTCAATTCTTCACTTCTTTTAATCTCTGCGTTGTTTTTATTTGGCCTCCTACTTGCAAATGCCAAGGCGCTTGGCGGAAAAGTAAAAATAATTGACCAATTCCTTTCGCTTGTTGACAGGGAAGTTGCAATTCCGGGACAAGGTGCGATGTTCTTCGCAGCCGGAATTCTTCTATTGTTAACCTTCCAACGACCGCTTGAACTAGCACTTGCAATAATCATGCTCCACGGCGCAGGCGACGCGTTTGCCACAATTGTCGGAATAAGGTTCAACAACAAACTACCTTGGAATAGCAAGAAAACTTGGCAAGGCTTAGCTGCTTTTATTGTATGTGGAGTAGTAGCGGCTAGTTTTTTTATCCCATTCGCCCAAGCAATTACGTATGCAGTTATACTTGCAATTGTTGAGTCGCTTGACTTACCGTTGGATGACAATGTAGCTGTTCCAGTAAGCGCGTTGATACTAAGGGGATTTGGAATATGAACGGAGTTTTCATTGTAGTTGAAGGAATTGATGGCAGCGGCAAAGGTTACGCCATGATGCGCTTGCAAGAGTACATAATGGGAAAAAGCAAGAAGTACGATCATGTTCTTCTAACGCGGAACCCGACTAACTCACTTGACGGGCAAAAGCTACGTGAGATACTTGCAACGCAAACTGACTCACAAACCAGCGCAAGGCAATGCATGGAACTATTCATAAAAGACCGAACTCAGCACATTGAGAAACACGTCGAGCCCGCCCTTGACAAAGGCTATGTTGTGCTATGCGACCGCTATAAATATTCGACAATGGCGTTCCAGCATGGTCAAGGTATTCCATTGCAAGAGCTTATCGAAGCACAAAAACACTTGCCAACTCCGGATTTAGTTTTACTTCTAGATTTACCTGTTGAAATCGCAAGCCAACGCATGTCGAACCGCGATGGAAAAGAAAAGTTTGAAAACAAAGAGTTCAGCGAAAAAGTGAGGAAGAACTACTTGCACTTAGCACAAACTTTGCCAGACTCAATTGTCGTAATTGATGCTTCAAAGTCAAAAGAAGAAGTTTTCCAACAACTAGTAACGGCACTTGAAAAAAGCGGCGTCCTACCGTACTAATTAAAAACAAAAAACCCCCCAATTTTTTCACTAATAAGCTCCAATCGTCAAAAGCCCTTTTTCTTTTGTGCAAAGAAAAAGGTCTTTTAGTCCCAAAAAGAAAAGGAAATTAAACCATTACCTTTCGATAATTGTATAGTAGTCTAAATTGCTCCAATCGTCTAGTTCGGTCACAACCTTTTCTTTTGAAAAAGAAAAGCTTGAGGGAAAAGAAAACTTTTCTTCAAATATAGAAAACGGTTGCCGAAGAAGGACACAGGCCTTTCAGTAAAAGGCCGCTCAATCGCCGCAGGCCTTTTAGACCTCTGGCTTAAACAGCGGCTTTTCAACGGACAGCCTGCGACCCGGGTTCAAATCCCGGCTGGAGCACTTTTCTCTTAATTATTGGATTATAGCGAAATATGATTTTCTTTTTGGAGTGAACGCTAGACCTTTTTCTTTGCGAAAGAAAAAGGGATCGCGTGAGAATCCCCGGCTGGAGCACTTTCTTTTCTTATATGGGTTAACTTCATAAACCTGTGTTGCGTTGTGTTTTCATGAAGAAGTTTTTCTCCTTGATGCTGCTTGCAGTGTTTTTATTCGGCTGCGTTTCTACAACTCCAGATGCTTCCTCAAATGCTTCGCAAGCTTCTCAAAATAGCAATGGGTTTGAAGCTAAGCTAGTGGATAATTGGCGTAGTTTTTCTGATTATACTAATACGCAAGTTTTGGAGCTACGCGGGGATAACACTTGGAAGTTATCTAGTTCAAGTGGCCGGTGGAGAGTTGAAAATATTACTGCCGCTGACTGGGAGAATTGGCAAATTGAGCCATATGGTCCAGAGAAAAAAATTATACTTGATGGTTGGAACGGAGCAATTGCAGATGGGCCAATAGAGGAATCTGACGATAAAACGCGGGTTGATTTCTTTTGGGTTATCTACCTTGTGAATTTAGACGTATATGGCGAAGATAGGCAAGCACAGGTAAAATACGGCCATGCCAACTGGGATTAACAACGTTTTTAAATTCGGCTTTATGAATACGTAGTGATTTATGTCCAAGCCACTTCTTTTTCTAGTTATTTTATCAGCTTTACTGCTTGGCTGCACTATGCCGAACAATTCATTTGCAGGAAGCGGTGATGCATCGGCTAATGGCTACGCTAATTTTGAAAATTCTTTTTATTCACTTAATTACCCTCAAGATTGGTCAGTTGCGGATAATGGTGAAGTCGTAAGCTTTTCATCCCCCCAAAGTGAAAACGACGCTTTTGTGGAAAATGTCAATATTTTAGTCACGCCTGCAACCGAGAATGTATCTTTGCAGGAGTATTTTGAAAATTCCGTTGATTCCCTGTTTTCTTCGCTTGAAGGCTTTAACCTCATCGGCTTTAACGAAACGCACCTATCTGGCGTTAATGCCTACACTGTGGAATACACTGCGAAAAATTTTGGAAATAATTTAAGCTACGTGCAGGTTTTCACAATGAAAAATAATGCGATTTACATTATAGCGTATTCTGGATCTGGTTCAGATTACTCGCGTTATTTACCATTAGTTAACCAATTGATGGATTCATTTACAATAAAAGATGGGATTCAAGATGTAGGTGGGCAATTAGAATCAGCAGATGCTCAAGCGAGTGCAGATTTTAACAAAAATTGGGCTGCATATTCTAAATCGCTATACTATGATAATGGCGAGTTCAGCTTTTTGGAAACTCCATCTGATATTTTGGAGTTAAATCCTGACCGCACTTGGACGTTTGGAGCTAAAAGTGGAACGTGGACACTTGTAGAGATAACGCCAGCGGACTGGGCAAAATGGGGAATAAACGAATACGGGCCAACAAATAAACTAGTGCTATATGGGTGGGATAGTGATGTTGTTGATGGTCCAATTGAGGAAAGCCGCGGGGTTCCTGAATTTCTTTGGGTGATTTACCGGCAAGGTGCGCCGGAGTTCAATAGCCCTGGGCAAATTCAGATGAAATTTGGCTGGAGTGGCCGCTAGGTGAAATCATGAAATTTTTTAACATTATCACATTCGCTTTCATCTTCATTTTCATGTTCGTAAGTTTTGCCCAAGCAGCGCAATTAACCGTAACAGCTGAAGGTAAAGGGTTTGTCTCTTCCTCGCCATCTGGAATACTTTGCGGTTACGCGTGTAGTGAAAGCTACGATGCTGGAAGGCAAATAACCCTAACCGCCACTGCAGATGAAGGGTTTTCGTTTTTATCCTGGGGAGGCGCGTGCGAAGGTTCGGCTCCAGTATGCGCAGTAACTTTAGATGGCGACAAAGAAGTAATCGCGAGGTTTTCCGGCGAAGTTCTAAGAGAATATGCACTTACGGTGTACAAGTCAGGAAACGGACAAGGGAGAGTTAATTCTGACCCGTCTGGCATCACGTTAGGTGTAATTGCGCCGTATGACTCCGCGCCATTCGCCGCAGGAGCAGAAGTTGTACTAACTGCCATTCCATTGCAAGGTTCCACTTTTGGGGGATGGAGTGGTGCATGTTCAGGTGAGCGGGAAGTATGTAATGTTGTTATAGACGCGGCAAAACAAGCCACTGCTAATTTTATAAGCGAAGTTGCACTGCCTTCGCCGCCAGCTCAAAACCAACAGTCTCGCATTCTACCACCTTCTTCAGAAGGGGTAATTGATTCACAAATTCCACCATCTGGAATATCTTTGACTGTCACTAAACTTGGGTCAGGTGCAGTTGTTTCAAAAGATAAAAATATAAGCTGCGGGTCAAAATGCTCATTTAACTACGAAAAAGGAACGGTTGTCACTCTAGAATCAGTGCCTTCAAGCGGATACGCGTTTGGAGGGTGGGAAGGGTGCGATGCTAAAGATCCCCTGTGCGTTTTAACACTCAAAAGAACCAAGACAGTGCGTGCTTTGTTCTTCCCGTCACGCGTGCAACTCATTGTCTCTAAATCCAGTGGCGGGCATGTGACCTCTTCTGATTATAAAATATTTTGTGGGCAGTACTGCGTGGGAGATTATGCTGTACAGTCAAGAGTCACCTTAACCGCTACGTCTTCAATAGGTGCGTTGTTCAAAGGGTGGAGCGGCGGAGCATGTTCTGGCATGAGCACAACGTGCATTGTTGATATGAACAGTTCCGCAAACGTAACTGCAACTTTTGAAATCCCTCGGCCTCCAGAGTACAATCTAACTGTTGGCAAAAATGAAGGCGGCGAAGTTATTTCTGTTGATAATAAAATAAATTGCGGAAGCGACTGCAGAGAAACGTATGTTGAAGATGAAACCGTTACTCTTACTGCGAAGCCGTTTACAATTTATCACGACGCGGAAAAAACCCAAGTTTGGTATACTTATTTATTTGACGGTTGGGGTGGTGCATGCATTGGAAAAAAAGCCACGTGCATAGTGGACATGGATGCAGCGAAACACGTTGTAGCTAATTTTAAGCAGCCAAAAACCTCCTACCAGTTAAGCGTCAAGTTAACCGGCGATGGAAAGGGTAGCGTTTTTCTAAACTCTGGAGAGAAGTTATGCCCCGGAACCTGCACCGCTACAATATTATTTGGAAAGGAGGCAACGCTTCGTTTTGTTCCAGAAGAAGATTTCCTACTAGGCGGTTGGGGTGGACCGTGTAATATCCTCTCAGGCAATGTCTCTAGTTGTTTAATGGTTAACCCGAGCGGAAAAGACGTTCAAGTAGATCCTTTATTTATCGTAGATAAGAACCCGCCAAATTATCGGCTTAACATGTTAAAATCCGGAAACGGTAAAGGTGAAATTTTAGTCACGTATCCTGGCGGGGAATTTACCTGTAGCCAAAGTGAATCTAATTGTTCGTCTAAAATCCCCCGCGATTCAAAAGTACTTATCACTGCAAAGCCACAACCCAACTCAAACACCGTGTGGTACACTGGCCCGAAATACGGCGACATCGACGTGACACTCGGCTCTAAATTTAAAGGTTGGAAAGGAAATTGCAATGAAGGCAATGGTCGATCCAGTATTAATTGTACGGTTACAATGGACGCTGTAAAAAACATAAATGCAGAGTTTATTCAAAGTGTCTTCTACAATGTTAAGCTGGTAAAACAAGACGCCAGCATAACAATAAAGTCGCAGCTTGAAGAATACCGTTTTACCGGCTACTCGTGGTGGCAGAATAGTATAAACTGCGGGTCAGTTTGCGAAGCACAGTTTGAAAGCGACACTGTAGTTAAACTCATTGCTGACAAAGCAGTTTCTTGGAGTGGCTGTGACAATGTTGTTGACAAGACGTGCCTCATTAACCTGAACAAAAACCGCAGCGTATCTGTTGATATATCTGACTTAGAAAAAGCGCAGTTAGTTAAACAAGCTTTAGTTGGGTACTTTTCACAAGGCGGTTTCAAGAAGTACGACCTTTCTTCCTATGTCCAGTCAGAACAGAACCAACCGTTTAAGCATACTATGGGCGCGTTGATGAAAAAAGAGATGAGCAACAACGTTGCAAGCATAACCGACTGGATTGGAAGAAATAATGCTTGGTTTATGTCTCAAGGTGGAATTCAAGCATTGATCGACGCAAAGATGAAAGACGTTGCAAAACAAGCTTTGCTCTCTGTATTTTCTTCAGACGTATCCGCTTATCCTGCGTTAAAGGATTTTCTAATCAACGAAAATAACAAACCGTTTCAATCTGCACTTGTAGACCTCAAAGCAGGACGCGGCGAAGGTTTACCCGATGGGTTAAAATCTTGGATTCAAGGCGGAAAAGCATGGTACTTAAGTGCAACCGGAATACAGGACAAGATCAATGAATTAAAACCAAAGCCCACGCCGCCACCAGCAGTGCCATCAATATCCAGCATTTCTCCACAAGGGAGACAAATTGGCAAAGCAACCGTTGTCAAAGGCGCTAACTTTAGAAACATCCAGCAAGTTACTGTTGGCCGAGATATTGTAGCGTACAATTTTGTCTCTGAAAGTGAACTTGTACTTCCATACGTAGGGTGGGGAATGGGCACAAATCCAACTGTAACAGTTGTAACAAACGGCGGCAGCACATGGGCGCCCCTCATTTCTCCAAGTGAAACCGTAATTTACAACGGCAATGGAAAACTAGAAGAGTGCTTTGGCGGAGTTGGAAAAGCATGTGGTGGACTTCTTGGCGGAACGTACGCATGGGGAAATTCTGAACTCGGATCAAGCGGATGCATGGCTGAAGTGAATGGCCAGAAAACGTGTTGGGTTGTACCTGGAAGCATTAGGCACGATAACTGCTGTGTGCGTTATCCAGGCGGAAAACATTGCGGTGGCCCTGGAAACGATGGGAAAGATGCAGGTGAATGGAACCACAACGGAATGTGTGTCCAGGAATGGCACGAGGCAGTGTGGGACACTTTCTGGAAACGCGGTTGGCAATATACTTTCAAAGTACGTGATTACAATCCAGACTTAACCCCAGCCGCATCAAGCCCGTACGGCAGGTACAATGAAGGTGAGGCGGTAAGCAGCGTTGGACTATGCGGAGTTACTGGGCACGAGTTAAGGCAAATTGAAGATTACAAGTTCTGCTGTTCTGGCAGCGCATACATCGCCAGCAAAAAATGCGTTTAAAAGAAGTTATTTTTCTTCCTCTTTTTCTCTTTACTTTTTTGTTCTTTTTTTATTCTCTCTTCTGTT
>JAUYPK010000033.1 GCA_030697615.1 Microcaldota archaeon
GAAATTGTACTTTCAGGAGGAGGCAACACAATATACGTTTCTACCACTGCAGCTTACATTGCCTACGCTAGCTACAACTACCGACAACCAAAGTGGGACTACTATGTCGACGTTGTGCCGCTGTTCACAGCAGAATATAGCGAAAAAGTTGAAGCAATTGAACGCGAAGATATTGCTCAATGGCGCAAAGAAAACCTCAAGATACAAATTGCAGTTGAATTTCTTGACACATTAAACGAGTCGCAAAGCAATGAATTGTATGCAGCGGTTTACCAGCGGGAGCAAAACGCAACTGGAGAGCAAGTTGGAGAAAAAACCATTGTACACAAGTTTATGCTAAGCGATGCAAATGGAGAAATTCAATATTTTGGAAAAGGATATGTCCCTGGACACTTGCTAAACCAATTCAGCCTCGACGAGCACGGCGGCTATTTGCGTTTAGCAACTACAATCGGTGAAGTTCATAGGGAAAGAACTGAAAATCCAGCAACTAACAACGTCTACGTCCTCGACGCTTCATTGAACTTAACTGGTAAACTTGAAGGTTTGGCTCCTGGTGAGAGATTATACTCTTCGCGATTCATGGGTGAAAAAGCTTATCTTGTAACGTTCAAAAAAGTAGATCCTCTATTCGTAATTGATTTGTCCAATCCGCAAAAACCACAGTTGCTTGGAAAGTTAAAAGTTCCAGGTTACTCAGATTACTTACACCCAGTTGACGAAAACCACTTAATAGGTTTAGGTAAAGACGCTATTCCAGCAGAGGAAGGTGACTTTGCATGGTATCAAGGCGTTAAACTGACGTTGTTCGACGTTTCAAACGTGAACAATCCAATTGAATTGTCTACTTATAAGATCGGAGACCGCGGCACCAATTCATATGCTTTGGATGATCACCGTGCGTTCCTATTTAACGCGGCAAATGGGTTGCTTGTGATTCCAGTTACGTTGGCTGAGATAAATCCAAGTCAATATCCTGAAGGAGTTCAACCACAAAGCTACGGCGACTACACTTTCCAAGGCGCATATGTGTTTAACGTCTCGCTTGCTGATGGGTTTACACTACGTGGAAGAGTTTCACACGTCAACGAAGATGAACTAGCTAAAAGCGGTGAGTACTATTATGGTGGTGATGGAACAAATGTTGAGCGAAGCGCTTACATTGACAACGTGTTGTACACTGTTTCGCAAAAGTACATCAAGGCAAACGACTTGTCAACACTTGAAGAAAAAGCAACTGTAACGTTGCCGTTTGAACAAAACTACGACGGGCCTTATTACATCGAGTAGAAACAATAAAAATAAGATGAAAAGTTTATGGATGAAGTTACAGTTGACCGAAAAACACTGCGGGCATTAGGCGCAGATAGCCGCATTGCCATTTTGAAAAACTTAGCAAGGAAAAGAATGACGCAAGCTGAACTTGCAGATATGCTTGGAATGGCAGCTCCATCTGTAAACGAACACCTGCGCCAGCTTCAATCCGCTTCACTTATAGCGCAAATAGACGATGGAAGAAAATGGAAGTACTATGAGATAACTCCAAAAGGCAAAGCAATTGTTCAACCAACAAATGTAAAAGTTTGGTTCCTTCTGAGCATCAGCTTACTTGCATTAGTTGCTTCCATGTGGCAAATTTACCCGTCTATCTCGCAGCCAATTCCACAAGAAATGCTCATCCGCGAAGTTACGATGCCGTTTGCACCACTAGATGGCGCAACAGATGCAAATGGAGTTGCCGAAACCAGCGCTCCATTTATTCAATCACAATCAATCACATCTGGATCTTCCATTGCACCTGCCAACGACTCTAGCCAAAACATAACTTCCGAGGAAAATAATTTAGATGCGAATGTTGCAGGTAGTTCGATAAATGCTGGACGGCCTATAGTGAACGAATCAGTGCAAATAACTGGCTATAAATCCCTCTTAACTTCCTTGCCAGCTGCAGAAACAGCGATTCTTCTAGTTTCAATTCTACTACTCGGAGCTTCAGTTGCGCTGCTGCTGAAAAAAGAGTAAAAATAATTAGAGAGTGTAAAACAAAATGTACGAACACGTAGTTGTAAAAGATGGAGTATTGTGGATCGACGGAATCCACATGCAGCGGTTCCACAACACTACCCCTGCTAAAAATGCAGAGCTAATGGTGCAACAACTTGGAATAAAACGCGGCGACAACGTGCTAGATGTTTGCACTGGACTCGGCTATACTGTTGCAGCTGAGTTAACCCTCGGTGCAAAAGTTACAACAATTGAACAAAGCGACAAAGTTTTACAACTGCTAAACGAAAGCGCAAACAACAGTATTCTTCAAAATGAAAATGTGAAATTAATTGCTGGCGACGCTTTTCAAGAAGTTAAAAAACTCCCGCCAAAATATTTCAACGCTGTGCTTCTTGACCCGCCGCGGTTTTCAATGGCTGGGCAGTTATATTCAGAAGAGTTTTACAGCGATTTGCATCGTGTATTGAAGTCAAATGGAAAATTATTCCACTATACCGGCAAGCCTGGAATGCGTACTGGTAAGAATTTAATGAAAGGAATCAAGAACCGCTTGCAAGAAGCTAGGTTTCACAATGTGCAATGGATTGAACCGTGTTTGGGTTTCAAAGCAATTGTTTAAACCAAAAGGCAATAAAAGCCAACTGCGTTTAATTTTTCTAAATGAAAATATTTCTAGCAATTGCGTTGTTAACGTCGTCATTTCTATTAATTGGTTGCATTTTTGACGATTATGACAATGACCAACCACTTCCACAAGAGGTAATTGACGCTGCAAATGCCGTTCCACAATCTCCGTTTCCACGCGTTAATGTAACTTCTAACCGATCAACTGTTCCTATTTTGGCTCAAAATAATTCCCCAGCGATGCAAAATACATCTACTTCTGCTGAACCGCAACTCCCCGCTTTGCAAAGTAACGTGTCAGCATCGCGTTTACCAGTAGCGCAAGTTGACCAAACGCTAGTTGATTTTCAAAACATTCCGCGTGGCGTTGCGCGACAGCAAATAACCGTGTCGCAAAGCGACTACGCGACGTTTATCGATGACGCAAAAATAAAAACCGCAATTGGCGACTTAACTGCTGAAGAACGTAGTTTTCTATTGGCAAGTGCAAGTGAACTTGAAACCAGCAACACTGCACAGTGGGCGGAATATGACAGCGGTAATAGCGGCACCTATGTTTTAACAAAAAGCGAAGCACGTAGAGTTTGGCTACGCCGAATAGCTAAATCGTTGCATGTTGAACTTCACAAAGAAGTTCCGTGGAGTTTACGCGATTATGGCACTAGCGACTTAACTTACCTCTTGTCTTTTTGCACCGAGGACTACGCTGAGCTATCTCAACTAAATTACGCTGGTTTCATTCACTATCCGTGCCAGCAATTTTTCAAAAAGCCAAATCCAAATTACGAAAACTACGAAATGCTACTCATTTGGGAACCCAACCCGGCAGATACAATACAGATCACCAAGAGTTTACTTGGCGATTTCAGACCAGTTGACCAAAGTGGGCTAGTTGACGCAATAGTACTTACAATGCGGCAAATGGATTGGGGTCACGTAAGCAGCGCTGAAGACCAGCAGTACTTAACAAATGGCATACCTGGGGACGTGACAACAATGAACCGGTTATATTCGCTGAAACGCGGCGGCTCTGGTTGGAATTCAGTTTTCATGGCAGCTATTCTACGATATTACAACGTTCCAGCAGAAGTTGGCGAGGTTAATGGCCATGGCTACGTTCAATTTCCAACTGTTGACAAAGCCATGTTTTCCGGCGACTGGGTGCAAGGCTGGCCAAAGGAATTACCAATTGAAAACAGCTACGTGTCAAACGGCCAAATGCAGTACTATTTCTCGCTTCCAGTTTGCAACAGCCAAACTGAAGTTGACAAAATTAAACTCCGCCGAATTCTATCCATTTACAATAACCGCACCATGAACGAAAAAGTTTACTACGGGTTAAATGGTTTTTGCACAATAGGCCGCGAATATGTGCCTTATTTAATTGCCCGCACAAAATCAACTGACCGTGAATGCATTGACGGTTCACAACCAAACAAAGGAAAATGGACTCCGCCGTTTGACCAAAGCGAAATCGACCAGTGGACGTCAACGCTACAAACCTACGCAGATCAAACCAACATTTGCACCTAGCCAAGTGATTAAAAGCATTTATCGCGTTTTATTCTACAATGGTACTTTCAGAACAACTTAACGAAAACCTAAACGTAGATGTCGTAGTCATAGGAAGCGGCATCGCTGGAATCTCTGCAGCGTACCACTTGGAAAAAGCTGGCTACGATGTAGCTGTGCTGGAGGAATACGAAGTTGCCAGCGGCGCAACGCAGTACTCCTCTGGAATTTTGTACTTTGGCAGCGGCACAGATTTTCAAACCGCGGTTTCGTTGTGGGGAGTAGCAAAAGCTAAATTGTTTTTCGACGAGTCTAAAAATGCCATTGACGAAGCGCTTGCGTTAGTGAAGAGTAACGATTGGAAAGTGGGCTTGCGTTCGCCAGGAACAATAATTGTAGCTAGCAATGAAGCGGATAAAAATTATTTACAAAGAGAAGCGCAAGCAATGGAATTGCTAGGTTATCCTGGAAAGTTGCTTTCAAGCGAAGAAGTTTCTAGTTATTACAACGGTTGTAAATTTGCAGCTGGCCTGTTTCAACCAATGTGCCATCAAATTAAGCCAAGCTTATTTGTACCGTTGTTGGCAAATTCACTTAAAGGCGCAGTTTACCAAAATACCCCTATGCTAGAAATAGAAGAGACGCAAAGTGGAGTAAGTGTCACGACTCCATCTGCAGTGATAGAAGCAAAGCACGTTGTAATTGCAACTAATTTAAAGCCAACTTTTGGACTAGAAAAACATTTCTTCCAAGAGGCAAGCGTTTTACTCCCTTCCCATGAACTTGGAGATAAACTTCAAAGTTTTTGGCCAACCGACGTAATCATGTGGACGCCAGACGAACGTTATGATTTGCTGTATTGCCACGATGGCACTGCTTTTTTGGAAATGTACGACTTGCAAAACGTAGATGAAAAAGTGAAAAAATATTTTCCGTCACATGTAGAGTTCCAACGCAACAAGACAATTGGCGACGCGTGGTCAAAAACAAAAGACTGGTTTCCAATTGTTGGCAGTGTAAATAAAAACAAAAACATTCACGTGAGTGTAGCAATGGGCGACCAAGGCATTGTAATGGGATTCACAAGCGGCAAAAACATTGCAAAACTAATCAACGGAGAAACTAATAACTTTCTTGAAATGTGTAATCCTGCGAGGTTTTTGAAATGACGATTGCTCCAAAGATGTTGCATGAATCGCATGAAGAATTTGCAGAGTCAGTGAAACGCAGCAAGGGCAAAGTCGTTGTGTTGGTTCACCCATTTTACTTGGATTATTCTCCTTCACGCAAAGGATGGGCTAGAAATACTGAAAAGCGACAACGCCATAGGCAAACTTTGCTCAATTTAGCTAAAGCGCATCCGCGGGTTCCAATTGTTGTACTTGAAGAAGAAGACAAAGCAGGATTTACC
>JAUYPK010000036.1 GCA_030697615.1 Microcaldota archaeon
CAAACGCTTTGAGGATATATTCAGCTGCGATTTTGCCGCTTATCAACGCGTTGCCAATGCCTTCGCCCGTGAATGGATCTATTAAAGAAGCTGCGTCACCGAGAAGTATAAAGCCGTTGCCATGTGCTTTGCGCCTTTTTGAACCAACTGGCAAAGACCAACTACGGAATGGCGTCACTTGTTCAGCACCTTCAAAGCGCTCTTTAAAGAGTGGATTGTTTTTAATTGCTTTCAACGTCGCTTCTTGCAAGTTTACCTTTTTGTTTTTCATGTCGCGCGTAACCATGCCTGCGCCCACATTAGCCATTCCGTTTGCAAGTGGAAAAATCCAGAAGTAACCTGGAAGGAGTTCGTCAACAAAGTGAAGTTCGATCGTGTCATTGCATTGCTTTACATTTTTGTAATAAGCACGAATTGCAACTAGTTGGTGGTTCTCGTCAATTTCGTCTAGTTTAACCTTGTTTGCAATTACAGACGCTGCACCATCTGCACCTACGACTACTTTTGCCTTGAATGAATACTTTTGGCGGGTTGGGCCATAAAACCCAGTTACACCAGCTACCTTATCGCCATCCCAAATGACGTCGTTTACTTGGAACTGTTCTAGCGCTTGGGAATACTTCTTTGTATTTTGAAACAGTACATTGTCGAAAACTTCCCTTCGTGCAACGAACCCAGGTGGTTGGCCGTTTTCCTTTAGTTTTGAAGGGATTTTTACAACAACTCCTTTGGGAGAAGAAAAAGTAACGCCGTACATTTCAATATGTTCGGATTTCGCCATTTCTGGCAGCACACCTATCTCTTCAAGCACCTTTACCGACTTGCCGCTTATCCCATCACCACATATCTTATCGCGTGGAAACTTAGCTTTATCTAGAACCAGTACGTTTTTACCTGCTTTTGAAAGAAGAGTTGCACAAGCTGAGCCAGAAGGTCCACTGCCCACTACTATAACGTCAAATTCCTGCCCATCAACTATTCCTGGAATCAAAATTTCAAACACCTTAAATTAGCTAAATTTTATCAAATCAGCACTGTATATTATTGAAGACAAAAAGGAAGTTAAACCCTTCGTTTTTTGCCATACAAATCACTTCACCTTTTCAACTCCCTTTTTTTCACTCCAGTGTACTCAACATCCTCATCTACCAAAGTCCGAAACGGAGACGCTATTTGAGCCTCTTCCAACACATGCGCCGCAATTCCAGCACAACGAGCCAATGCGAAGAAACCCTTGCCAAAGCGGTAATCAATTTGTAATTCACATAAAAGCGCAGCAACTGCACCATCCACATTTAAACACAATTTTCTACCATTGGTTTTCTCCAACGCCGCTTCTAAACTCTCAGCAAACTTGCAGTACTTGCCGTATAATTTATTTTGCTTGGCCACTTCAAATAGTTTAGCACTGCGTGGGTCAGTTGTGTACACTTTGTGCCCATAGCCAGGAGCGCGTTTCTTAGCCGCTTTCAACTCCATTGCAACCATTTCAGCTTCTTTCTTGTCCACATTTTCAATGAACATCTTAGCCGCGTTATCAATTGCACCACCGTGGAAATCACCAATGCTTAACATGCCAGCCGCCATGGCGCTGTTAAACGTGTTGCCAGCGGAATAAGCATAGCGAGCTGAAACAATGGAAGGAACGTTAATGCGGTGCTCAGCACACGCAACCAGCATTGCATCGAGTACAGTTCGCTGTTCTTTTGTTGGCAACTCACCTTTTAGCAATAAATAAATCTGTTCGGTAAACGTAACCTTGCCAATTAAATCCGTCAAAGCATAGCCGCGTACGTAACTCGCCTCGTCAACGTGCTGCGAAATAGCGGTCTTGAAAGGCGCTTCACTCTTTTGATTTTTTTCAGTTTTTTCGGACATTTTGATATCACCTTAAATATTTTAATAATTCACTTTCAATTGCTTTTCTAAATTCATCTGACAGTTTTCTATTTGCATCAATTGCTTCATAGTGCCGCCCAAATTTTTCATCTGTAAACGTTTCGCCAGAAAACTCAATCGGTTGCGCATACCTTGGCCTCGGATGCCAGTGTACATGCGGGTTGTATGGTTTTAGTTTATACGCGTGATTCATTAAACAAGTCCAGTTAATTGAAGTAGCTCCAAAAGCTTTTTTTGCAGCGTTTTCAAACTTTTTCATTATTTCAAATAAATCAGCCCATTCTTCTTGGCTTAATTCAGGAATTGAACCCGCGTGTCTATTCAAAGCTAGCACACACCTACCAAGATACGTTTGATCTTTACTCAAGAATAAATTCCAATGCTTTGTTTTCCAAAAAGGAAGTTTTTCAACGGAACAATAATCACAATTTTGCATAATATCTCATCCTACTTGAGGCACTTTACCTATTCTTTGCATTACTTTTTCGCGTTCCATATAAATGCGCCCTTCGTCTTTGTACAAACCGTTTGTAATCTTTTTCAGTAAATCCCCTTACCTTTTTACTCTTTAGTTGATTTAACCGTAAAGTTGCTTCCGCCATCAGCGCTTCTTCATCGCTATCGGACCCAATATACGCGGCAGCAGCTTCTCCCGTCCTTTTAAAAAGCTCTGAAAGTGTTTTTGCTTGCGTGTGACAACCCGGAAGTTCAACAAC
>JAUYPK010000037.1 GCA_030697615.1 Microcaldota archaeon
GTACAAGCGTAGCGTCGCCACTGTGCACGCCGGCGTTTTCAACATGTTCAGTTAAAACGTACATGAGCATTTCTCCGTTTTTTGCAACTGCGTCGATTTCAATTTCCTTAGCGTTTTCAATAAACTTTGTGACTACAACCGGGTGTTCTGGGTTAACTTCAGTTGCTTCCTGCAGGAACTTTTCAAGGCTCTCGTCACTCCACACTACGTTCATCGAAGCCCCGCTTAACACGTAGCTTGGTCGAATTAGCACAGGAAAGCCGACATCGTGGGCAAATGTTTTTGCTTCGCTTATGCTCTTTGCTTCGATCCACTGCGGTTGGTCAATTTTCAACTCGTCGAGCAGTTTTGAGAATTTGTGGCGGTTCTCAGCAGCGTCAATACTTTGCGGCGAAGTGCCAAGCAGTTTAACGCCGGCATTTGCAAGTTTAACCGCTAAGGTGTTAGGCGTTTGTCCGCCCATTGAAACAATTACGCCAGTTGGGTTTTCAAACTCGTAAATATCAAGCAGCCGTTCAAGCGTAATCTCCTCAAAATATAATCTATCGCACTCGTCGTAATCCGTGCTGACGGTTTCAGGGTTGCAGTTCACCATTATTGTAGTGTGGCCAGTTTCTTTTGCTGTTTTCACTGCGTTTACGCAACACCAGTCGAATTCAACGCTGCTTCCAATCCTATACGCTCCACTTCCAAGAACCGTAACCGCTTTACCATTAGCAGGTAAGACATCGTTTTCGGTGCCGTTGTAAGTTACGTAGAGGTAATTAGTTTGTGCAGGGTATTCAGCTGCAAGTGTGTCGATTTGCTTAACAACTGGAATTACGTTGAGTTTCTTTCGCTGTTCGCGTATTTTGGACTCGGTTGTGTTTTTTAGTTTCGCTATTTGTGCGTCGGCAAACCCGAGTTGCTTTGCGTTTAGCATAAGTTCTTTTGTCATTAGCTGGGATGTTGGTTTTGTTGGGTTATTTTCATTTTGTAATTGCGTTTCGCACTCCACTATGTTTTTAACTTTGTACAGGAACCACTTATCGATTTTTGTAAGTTGCCAAATTTTTTCAACTGTCCATCCACTCTTAAGCGCTTGTGCAATTGCAAATAGTCGCCTATCGGTGGGGCTTTTTAGCTCAGTTGCAATGTCGTCGAATCGGAATTTGTCAGATTCAAGTCCAGTGCAGCCGTTTTCAATCATGCGTAGTGCTTTTTGTAGCGCTTCTTCAAACTTTCTGCCGATGCTCATTACTTCGCCAACTGATTTCATTTCGCTGCCAAGCCTCTTGTCCACGTTTTTGAACTTCTTTAAGTCCCAACGTGGAATCTTTATAACTACATAATCTAAAGCTGGTTCAAAGCAAGCCATTGTTTTTTTCGTAACTTTATTTTGTATATCTGTTAGTGAATATCCAAGGGATAGTTTTGCTGCGACGAATGCGAGGGGGTAGCCAGTTGCTTTTGATGCAAGTGCAGAGCTACGTGACAAACGCGCGTTTACTTCAATTACCCTGTATTCTTCCGAGTTGGGGTTAAGTGCGAATTGGATGTTGCATTCGCCAACTATTCCCAAGTGGCGGATTACGCGTATTGAAATTTCGCGGAGTTTATGGTACTCGGAATTTGTGAGGGTCTGCGACGGCGCAACAACTATGCTTTCGCCAGTATGTATCCCGAGTGGGTCGAAGTTTTCCATGTTGCAAACCGTTATGCAGTTGTCAAAAGCGTCTCGCACAACTTCATATTCGATTTCCTTCCATCCGCCAAGCCACTCTTCTACCAACACTTGTTTGCTTCCTGCAAATGCTTCGTGGCAACGCTTTGTAAGTTGTTCCTTATTTTCGCAGAGGCCTGACCCCATTCCGCCAAGCGCGTATGCAACGCGTATCATTATGGGGTAGCCGATTTTTTCAGCTGCTTGAAGCGCTTCGCTTGTGCTTGTAGTTGCGATGCTTTTTGGCACGTCAACTTTTATTTCGCCCAGCGTTTTTACAAAGAGGTCGCGGTCTTCTGTTTTTTCAATTGCGCTAACTTGTGTGCCGAGCACAGTTACGCCGTACTTTTGTAATATTCCGTTTTTGTGAAGTTCAACCCCGCAGTTCAAGGCAGTTTGGCCACCGAAGCCAAGGAGAACCGCGTCGGGTTTTTCTTTTTCAATTACTTTTTCAACAAATTCCGCTGTAACTGGAAGGAAGTATATTTTGTCAGCCATTCCTTCACTTGTTTGGATTGTGGCGATGTTCGGGTTGATCAGCACTGTTGCGATGTTTTCCTCTTTCAATGCCTTGATCGCTTGGCTACCAGAGTAGTCGAACTCACCGGCTTGTCCGATTTTCAAACCGCCGCTTCCAATTATCAACACTTTCTTTATTTTATTTTTCATCTTTTATTTTTTTCACTTTTTAATTTTTTTATACACTTTATTTTTTTCTTTTTGCATTTTTTACGCTTTGTATTTAGTTTTTTTCACCATTTCTATAAATTTATCAAATAGGAATTCGCTGTCAGTTGGCCCAGGGTTAGCTTCAGGGTGGAACTGAATGGAGAAAAACGGCTTTGTCTTATGCTGCAATCCTTCGTTGGTGTTGTCATTAGCGTTGCGGTACAAGCTCTCCCATTCTTTTGACAACGTCGTCTCGTCAACAGCATAGCCGTGGTTCTGTGAAGTGATCACGCACTTTTTTGAACCGCTTTCAATACATGGTTGGTTTTGTCCCCTGTGGCCGTATTTCAATTTGTAAGTATCCGCACCAGCTGCAAGTGCAAGCAACTGATGGCCAAGACAAATCCCAAAAATCGGCTTGTTTTGTTGCAATGCAGTTTGCAGGTGTTTGATTGTTGCAATGCATTGCTTTGGGTCGCCTGGCCCATTTGAAATGAACAAACCATCGTAAGTTTCATTTGTAAAGTCGTAATTCCAAGGAACGCGGATAACCGTTACGCCGCGATTGATGAAACTTCTAATAATGTTATTTTTTGCACCGCAATCCACAAGTAAAACTTTTTTGTTGCCGGCTCTGTAAATCATTTTTTCTTTGACGCTTACCTCTGCAACTAAATTGCGCTTATTCGGGTCGCTAAACGGGACGTCGCTGCCAACGACTATTTTTCCAAGCATAACTCCATTTTCGCGTAGCTTTTTTGTCAACGCACGCGTGTCAATACCTGTAATGGCGGGGATGTTATTTTCCTTTAGCCATTCGCCTAAGCTTATTTTGCTGTTCCAGTGGTTATGTTCAGTTGAATAATCAGCCACAATTAAACCGCTGACTTGGATTTCGTTTGACTCAAAATTTTTCAACAAT
>JAUYPK010000074.1 GCA_030697615.1 Microcaldota archaeon
AACCTATAACCAACAAGAACGGCATTTTGAAATTGAAACTTACGTGGAACATGCAGAAGCAGTAGTCAAAGCGCTGTTCAACGGTAGAAAAACGCCATTGCCATCAGCCCAGTTAGATCTTTTTGCAAGGTAAATACAAAAAGCTAAATCAAACCAACTTCGTCGACGTTGAGTTCGCTTACGCCTGGCGTGTCTTTTACCATTTGCTCGAAGTCCATATTATCGCCGTCCTCGCAAACAAAAGAAGCTTTGACTATCTTAGCGCCAAAAACATAATCCTCTATTTTAGCCGTGTTGAAACCTTTTAACTTTTTTAGATTTTCAATCAAAACGTTTAGGTCTTGCCCTTCTTCTGGAAATACACGCATTGCAGTTAGTACTTTTCCCATTTTATTTCACCTGATTTTTTTCCATTTACCTTTTTTGCCTTTATTTTTATAATTTGTAGAATTTTTTTAAACGCTTACTCTTGTGCTTACTGTGCTTAAACGGCTTCAACCGCACTATCTTCGTCTTTTGTAAACTGAATTCGTCAAGCTTCTTGCGGATGTAACTTTCAAACAGCACCTTTTGGTCGTAGCCAAGCACAATCACCGCTGGCTTGTACATTTTAACCGCTGTAAAGAAGTTTAGGTTATCTCCCAACACTGCCAAATCAACCGGTTTCAAACTATTTACCAGCGCTAGCCTTTCTTGTTGTGAGAAAAAAGGTTTTTTGCCTTTTATGCGCTTTACGTTTGAATCGCGTGCAACTACTACAATTAATTTGTCGCCAAGCGCTTTTGCTTGTTTGAAGAGTTCAACGTGACCTAGGTGAATGAAGTCAAACGTTCCAAAAGCCATGACGAGCTTTGCCATAAATATCGATGAAGTGCGGATACGAAACGCGAAGCGTTTCTAACCCCGCGTATCTAGGGTCCAGTAAAATTGCATGCTGAGCAAACGTATTTATTTTCATTTATCCTGCATGACGCACAACGGGTTATTTTGCCGTTGCAATCTTTTGACGGGCAATTGAGAATAGAGTATTTGTCTGTTTCCCTGCCACAACTTGTACAAACTGCCATAATTTTAAATCACACCTTTAAGTAGCGAATAATAGTGAAAAAATCGGGTAAGAGAAGTTTTTATACGTTTGTAACCACAACACACTAATAATGCCAACTTGGCCGAGGTCTAAAAGGCCTGGCCTTGAAGGCCTTTTTGGGGCTATAGTATAACCTGGACAGAACACCAGCTTGCGGAACCAATCCGTCGTCACATGACAACCGATGAGTGTAGACAGCTGGATATCGGGGTTCAAAAGCCATGCCTTTCTTTTAGAAAAAGAAAGGCCAGGCGTGGCCAAAGAAAATGGCTTTGAAAATCCCCGTAGCCCCGTTTTTTTATTCAATAAAGAAGATAGGTACTTGATTACAATGGCAGCTGCTGATTTGGTTATTAATGACACTTTGCAACTTACTTCTAGTCAGGGTTTTCCTGACAAGTTGGAACTCAACAAGGAGTACAGTTTTGAAAAAGACAAGCGTCGACTGTACAGGTTTCCGCCTGCAAGGGTCTTTTTAGCTCACAATAAAGGCGGAAAATGGGATTACCGTGGAGAGGCTTTGGTCACCGAACTTACTATTTTACCGCTAGCGGAGAAAACAGTTGGAAAATTTAAAGTGGTAAAACTTTACACTGAAGAGCATAGGCAAGTGCTAAACGCAAACCAGCAACCTGCGGAATACTGATTTCTTTTTGGCGCCACACGTGGCACCTTTTTCTTTAGCTATCAGCAAAAACCTTTAGGTTTTTGTCTGAGTCACAAACTGCAGTTTGTGCTCAAAGAAAAAGGGGCATGGCTTTTATTCCCTTAAATTTCCAACTTATCCATATGATCGACCGTTTAACTGCTGTTGGCACTGTGTTGGTAGTGATCGTAATTGCCGCTGTGCTGGCAACGTTTAGCCCAAACGCGGTTATTTCTCAATCTAACCTTCCTTTGGCAATTCAAAGCATTGAAGGCAACCAAGTTATAATTACAAACTTAAACCAGATGACTTTTCCAAAGCCTAACTTCGTTTACAACAACCAACCAGTAACCGCAAGCGGTGGAGAAATTACAGCTAACGGTACTTCTACTTACATTGTCAACTTGCAGCCGTTTCAGTTACAAAACGCCCGCGTAAGCATACAGGGAAGTGCGCCTGACAACCAAGCGGCGCCCACAATACTTATAACAACCAACGCAGGTGGCCAGCAAGGTGACTCATCGACTAACAGCCCACCAGTAACTTCTTCACCAAGCCAACCCCCTGCTGCTGCAAACACAACTAACACTTCAAACCCGCCGGCACCAGCATCTCCTTCGTCTCCACCTTCGAGTTCTGGTTTTGTCACAGCAAGCGGCACACACTTAATGCTTGACAACAGCGAATATCGTTTTGTTGGCGTTAACGTTTACGGCTTGGCAAGCGACGATGAATACAACTGTGGCGGAAACCCAGACAATCCAGACGAATATGTTGAAGAGGTATTTTCCGTCTTGGAAGCAAACCACGTCAACGCAGTGCGGTTCTGGGCGTTTCAAAGCTTTTCACACAACGACTTCGTTGCAATTGACCGGGTTGTAAACGCAGCTAAGCGGCATAACATTAAACTAATCCCGACATTGGAAAACCACTGGGCGGATTGTACACAAGGCGGAGAAAAAACAGCGACGTGGTACGATAACCCCAACGCAGCTTACGGGAGTTACACGCTAAGTTACCGCGAGTACGTTCGCCTAATTGTAACTAGGTATAGAAACGAAACAGCTATTCTAATGTGGCAACTTGTAAACGAAGCTGAAAGTGGAGACGCAGCCGCTTTGTTTACATTTACGGCAGACACATCTAGCCTTATCAAAAGCATTGACCAAAACCACTTGGTTAACTTAGGCACATTAGGCAGCGGACAAGCTGGCACAAACGACCAGCGCTACATAGATCTACATTCCCTTTCAACTATTGACGTGGTTGAAGCACATGACTATGACGACGAGACAATTGCACTGCCTGGCTACCCGTGGAACGGCGATGTTAACGATATTGACACAGTTGCCGCCGACTTAGCAGTTAGCCAGCAGTTAAATAAACCGTTTTTCATTGGGGAAGCTGGGATAAGCAGTAACCGACCTGACCAGTTTGCTTTGTTCAGAGCAAAGATGGATGCCGCTTTTGCAAATGGCACAGTTGGATATTTAATATGGCGGTTTAACACAGGTGAATGCGGCGGCTCCTGTTTTGACCAGAACGACGACTTAATTGACATTTTTAACCTTTACAATTAGACGCAAAAGCGTAACTGCCACCTATAAATACCACATTTGAATGATAATTAAAGAAAGAACCAAAAGGTGGTTTTTAACAAAAATGGCAAAAAAAGTAAAAAAAGGTGGTAGTAAAAAAATGGCAGCAACAGCTTCAAATGACAGTAACTTAATGGGCGCATTAGCGTATATCTTGATGCCCTTAACTGGAGTGTTAATGTACTTCGTTAAGCCGGATGACAAATACGTGCGTTACCACGCGGTTCAGTCAATTATCCTAGGCATAGTCTTATTCGTAGTTGGAATGCTTCTCAACGTAGCAGCTGGAGTGCTTGGCGCAACAATTCCACTTCTTGGGCTAGTAATCGGTCTCTTGGTTGGAGGAGTTTGGCTACTCATTGAAGCAATTATTTGGCTTTACTGCATGTGGAAGGCTTACAGCGGCGAAAAGTTCAGACTTCCAGTAATCAGCGACTTAGCTGACAAAAACTCGTAAAAAAGGGAAGAAACTTAAAAACTTTTTTCTCTCTTTTTTTATTTTAATTTTCTTTTTACTTCTTATTTTTTCAACTGCTCTTTCAAACACCTAAGCCCAGAGTTAAACACTCTTTGTCGTTGTCTTTGGTTTAGAGTTCTAGCTTGTTCAATAACTTCTTGCGCGTGTGGCAGGTTAACATCAAAAGCAAGGCACACCACATGTCGCTGTAATGGAGTTAAGGTGCGAAACGCTCCTCTGACCCGCGTAGTTAGCTGCGGTTTGGAAGATAACATAGTTTCGAATTCTGGATCTCGTGCAAGTCGGCGAATAATGCCATGCCAAGTTCCTCGTTTATTTTGTTTAGTTGACCTTTGTTTTTGTTCTCTT
Organism: Microcaldota archaeon; assembly: GCA_030697615.1. GTDB lineage: Archaea > Micrarchaeota > Micrarchaeia > Norongarragalinales > UBA8480 > JAHFHC01. The sequence continues at coordinate 4,158 of JAUYPK010000074.1, forward strand.
GAATTTTGAGTCCAGCCTTGAAATACATCTAGCAATTCTTTTCTTGGTTTTCCTTCTAGGGAAAAAATTGAATGCCTACCAGCACGTGGAAAATAAGTTCGCTTAACAACGTCAAGTGGAAGGTTTGGATGATAGCGCTCCTTTAGTTTTCTAACAGTTTCACCAACGCTACTTCCCTTCGCTAGTAGTGCAAGTGCTTTACCTCTTTGAAAAACAGATATTTTTAACTTTGCAACCATTTAGGTAATTTTCACCATTTCCTATTTTTTCAACGCATTCACATATTGCTTTGCAAATCTCCTTACTAGCCTAATTGCAAGTGCAGCGCCGTTATTGTTATAATTACACTTTTCAAGCGCTTTGAAATAAGCTTGCTTTTCCTTTGTCTTAATGTCAATCATGCCATATCCATTCGCGTGCAACATGTAGTTCATCAAAATCCTTGCAGTTCGTCCATTACCATCTTGAAACGGGTGAATTCTCACGAGCTTCCAGTGAACCCACGCGGCTAATTCAAGCGGGTGAAGCTCTTTTTTCAACTTTTCATATTCTTTAAAGAAAAGCTTCATGTCAGTGATTACAAATTGTGCGGGCGTAGTTTCAAAAGTTGAACCCATAACTCGATTATCATGCGTTTTGTACCTACCGGCATATGCTGGCTTAGATTCTCGGAAGTACATCTCGTGCACTTTAAGCACAAAATCTTGGCCAAACTCACCGAGATAAGTTCTTATGAATTCCAGCACTTTTTCAGCTGACTTTGCTTCAAGCACATCATCAAGCGGCTTATTCGGCGCAATGTTTTCAACTAAGAGCAGTTCAACTTCTCGCGACGTTAACGTAGAACCTTCAATTGAATTAGTGTTGAATACAAACGCATTTACAAAGTTTTGGTCAAACTGGCCTTGCACTGTTTCGTTAACCGCATTATAACGCTGCCAAAAACTTTTGTTAACCGCGGCAGCTTTTTCTACTTCTTCGGATGATAAATAGTGGTAGCCGCGGAGCTTTATTTTTTCCCATTTAATCTCCTCTTCAAAGTTTGAAATCAGGATCTTCAATTTGGAATCTGAAGGAGTTGTTATGCCAATATATTTCCTAATTTGCTTGCGCTTCCCTTGAGAAACAGCTATATTCTCCGCTAAGTAGAAATATTCCTTTCCGCCTCTTTTCTGTCGCACCAAATAAGCCATCATAGTGTATTACTCAAATTAGTATAAAAAGCCACGAGTAGCAGAGTAAAGTGAGTAGCACGTTTAAAGTTTGGCGAAAGCACTTTTAACCACATCAGCAGTAAGTATTGCATGGCAACTAGAGCTT
>JAUYPK010000076.1 GCA_030697615.1 Microcaldota archaeon
CTGCACTGCAATTAAACCAGGCATCCACAACGCGTCAACTATTTTTTGAAAAGTTTGCGAGCTACGCAAAAGTGTAAGTCCAACAGCAAGAGGCAAAAAGAGCAGGCCAATATTTGGAATCTGCGTTGTGAATTGCTGGAAAAACCCCGTTTGTGAAATTACAGTTGCAAGTCCAAGCCAAGCAAATAAGGTAAAAGCAACTAGAAACGAAAGAAACCGCTTTTTGCTAGTAGAAAAGTCGATGGAATTAATAGCGCGGTGAAACAAAAGCCAAACCAGCGACACTTGCACAACGTTGATAATTGAAATTGACTCTGCAAACCATGCAATGAAGTGGCTGGACATTGGAATAAGTATTATTCCATACGTATTAAAATACTAATTTGATAATATTTGCGAGGTGCGTAGTATTATGGTAGCAAGTTCTTTTATGGGTGGAGGCGCAATTCTACTCGGTGTTTTAATCGCAGCTGGAAATTACTTAAAGTGGCCAAACTGGACTAACTACGTGTGGGCAGGATTAGCGCTCATATGGGGAATAGCTTCATTTGTGCTGTAAAGTAATAAAATCAATTTTTTCAACGCACGAATTGTTAGTCATGTGTTGCCGGCGCAGCACATCCAGCGCCGCTACTTGTAATTCTTCCAATGGCGCCTGGCAACATTCTTCAATTACGTAAGTGAAAAAGCCTAAGTCAAAAGCTTCGAAGGCAGATGCTAAAACGCAGTCGTTCGTATCGCAGCCAACAACGTGGACTTCTTCAATTCTTTTTCGCTTCAACATTTCCAATAATTTTTTATCTCCTTTGAAAATCGACTTAGTTTCTTTTTCAACTCGAACCACATTTAACGGTTCAAGCAACTGGTTTACTGGCTCAACAGTATGAAAATCACTATTTTTTGGACACGTCCAATTCTGCTGCTTGTCCCACAGTGAATTTTTTTCAGCGTGAAAAATTGCAGAGGCGTAGAAATCATAATTCATATTTTTAATCAGGCTAGCGATGTTTTGCACGAGGTAATTGTTTCGACTATCTACAAAGGCGGACTGAAGATCAATAATAAGTAGCGCTTTTTTCCTGCCGCTGTTTGGAACTTTCATAAGGTAAACAACAAGCGCGAAATTTAAAAGAGTTACTTCAACCGCACGGTGTCAAGGTTCATCGGCGCTCTTGCGTCGACTCGCTGTATGCGGCTTAAGCTTCTTGCTAAGTCGTCGCATTTTACTTCGTCGCCGTGAATTGTCAAAATGCGCGATGGTCTCGAATGCAGTGCGCGTACATAGGAAATTAATTGGTTTCTGTCGCTGTGACCTGAAAAAGCGTCTGCACTTTCAACTTGCAAATTCACCTTCAACGTGTCAAGTTTGTTCTTGTCGTTTATAATTGGAACTTCTTTGGAACCCATTTGGATTTTTCTCCCAAGTGAAGTGGCACTTTGGTAACCTACAAATATCAACGCGTTGCGCTCATCGTGACTAAGCATTTTCAAAAATTCAACGCTTGTGCCACCCGTAAGCATACCGCTAGACGCGAGGATTACAGCTGGGTCATCAGACTCTGCAATGTCTTTGCGGTTTTTTGAAACAACATGTGAAAACAGCGGCTTTTCAAAAGGCGAGTCGTTTTGTAAAATGCGGCGCTGGATATTGTGGCGTAAATATTCGGGGTAAACCGTGTGTATTGCGCTTGCTTCTTTGCACATACCGTCGATGTACACTTTTATTCCGTCTTCCTCGCGGAATTGCTCTTCCAAGATAAGCATTAACTCCTGTGCTCTGCCAACTGAGAACACTGGTATAAGTACTTTGCCGCGGCGCTCCATTGCTTGTCTTACTACACGTGCGATTTTGGCAGCTCCTTCTTCCATTGAAGGCTGCAAATCGTGGCTTCCGCCGTAAGTGCTTTCCATTAATAGTGTTTCAATTCGTGGAAAACGGGTATCCGCAGGGTCAAGCAACTTCGTACGGCCGTATTTGAAATCACCGGTTATTACTAAATTGTGCAAGCCTTCCCCAACGTGTAGGTGAACTTGGCTTGAGCCCAAGATGTGGCCAGCGTTGTAAAACGTAAACCGAACATCGGGCGTAACATCAGTTACTTCGCCGTATTCGCGGGTAATCGTATGGTTCAACATCTTCTTAATGTCCTTTTCACTGTAAGGTGCTCCTTTTCCCTCGCTGTTCATCACGTTGATGCAATCCTGTTGCAACAACACGGTTAAATCACGCGTTGCAGGCGTACAGTACAGCGGCCCTTCGTAGCCGTAAGCGTATAAGAAAGGCAAAAATCCAGAGTGATCGAGATGAGCGTGTGTGAGAATAACGGCGTCTATTTGGTCAAGCGCTAGGTTCATTGCTTTTAAGTAAGGGTACATGCGTGTTGGATCGGAGCTGTCAACGTTTAACCCGCAGTCGACGAGGATGTTGCTTTTTGGAGTTTGTAGAAGTGTACAGGAGCGGCCTACTTCGCGGAAACCGCCAAGGGCAGTTATTTTAATCCACTCGCAGTCAGTTGAACTGCTAAGCATTTTTTTACCTAGGTTTACAAGAAACTTCTTCCTATCTTCGCCAGCGTGTAGCAGTGAAGAGCGAATTGCTTTAACTACTTCGCTTGGACTTGTTGGCGCGCGTAGGACGCGGGGGTTCCAGCCAGTTTCAAGCACAATGCTTTTCAAAACTAAGCCGCCTTTGCCGATTACAACACCTGGCTTCAACGCTTCAATTACAACTTCGTTGAAAGCAACGTCGAACTTAATTTCAGTTATGCCCGCATCTGGGGGAACAAGGGTTTTTATCTTTTCCATCGCAGCTTCAGGTGGAAGAAGCACTGATGAGTCTGAACGCAGGGTGATTTTTTTCCTCACTCTAGTTGCAAGTTTTGTTATCAAATTGCGGTCGTCGTAAAAAGCACGTATGTTTTTTAAATACAGCACAACTTGTGGCCCTTCAATTTCACACTTGGTTAGCTCACACTGTGGCGGCAGCACTTCTTCAATAGCTGTTTGCATTTCTTTTAAACTTGAAAATTGTGACGACATAAATTATAGCATAACCCCTACACACATGAACGCAATTAATAATTTCACTAAATGAAAAAGCACGAAATTCCCTTTTTCACTAACTACTCTACGATTTAAACTAATAGCCTACAAACCTTTGCCTCATTTGGGAGCCTGTCCCCAAACCACTCAACCGCGTTTACTTTCTAAGCGGCTTTAACACAATTTCAACTTCGTCACGCGAGAGCCTCTTTAACTGATCCTGCGTAATCACAATCGCGTCTACCCCTTCACCAGTTGCACTGTCACGCTTCATCGCTGCATTAACTGCACGAATTGCGAGTTTCACAGCGTCATCTTTAGACATGTTTTCCCTATAATTCTCGTCAAGCACACCATAAGCAGTTACGCTACCAGAACCAGTTGAAACGTACTTCTCTGGAATTAAACCCCCAAACGGGTCAAGGTCAAACAACGCTGGCTGCGAGTCAAAACCAGCAATTATCAACTGCACCATATAAGGAAAGTACTTATTCCCCTGTAAAACATTTGACAAAAGCGTAGCAGCAGCTGACACGGGCATCGACTTTCCATTGGCATACTTGTAAAGTTCAAGCTCAGCTTTTAACAAACGGACAAGCAACTGCGCGTCGCCAACTCCGCCAGCAATTGTAAGCGCCATCCTATCACCAACAGCGTGTACTTTTTCAACTTCTTTAGCTGCAATAAAAGAACCCATAGTTGCGCGCTTATCAGCAGCGACAACTACTCCCTTGTCAAAAATAATACCAACAGTAGTAGTTCCCTTAAGTGGCTTCACATCAGAGGCAATGTGCCCAATTGAAGCTACAACTTCTGGAGTTGTTAAAAATGTCGACAACGGAAGTAAAGACCTTTCCAAAACAAGTACACCTTTTCTAAGAATTTTAAAAATACTAATCTAAAAATATAATTTATATAATTTAAAAAAACTGGGGGAAAAAAATAAAGCTAATAAAGATTGCCAAGAGAATTTACCACGCCAAGCTATTTAAGCCTTTCGCGCAATCAGAGGCACAAAAGCGCTATACCTTTGCGCGGGGAACCGTAAAGCATCTAAGCTTTGCGTAATCAGCGCAACGCACACCTTGCGACGAGTCGCAAAGCATCTAAGCTTTACGCAGATATTCCTCGCTGATTTTTACCGCGCTAACCTCTTCAACAAAAGCGAGCGTCATTCCAATAACCGTGTTTTTAGCTTGGATAAACCCCTGTTTTGTACAGGCATCTGGCTTGAAATTAAACATGGCGGTTTTGCTAACTTCGTCAAACGCACATTCAACGTCTTCGGGTTTAAGAAAAACTTGACCGGCAATTGCTTTTACTTTGCTAAGCCCCCCTTTTAACTCTTCAATAATTGTAAACGAATAAGAAAGTTCTTTGCCAGCTAACTCGTGGTTAAAATCAACGCGTACTCTGCCGCCTGAAACGCTTTGCACCTTGGCAGGCATACCGTCAAGTTCAACTACCATTCCAGAAACTGGCTCAACACCTTGACGCTTAAAAATATCAAGCGAAACTAACCGCACAAGTTCAGCGTTGCGCTCGCCATACGCGTCTCTTGCAGCAATAGTAACTTGAGTTGCTTTGCCAACCTCCGCTTTTTGCAAAGCGTCGTCAAACCCCTTAACTACATGTTTCTTGCCAACTGCAAAAACCGCCCCTTTTCCCTGGTCAACAGTTTCTCCACTGACTTTTAAAACATAATCAACTTTTACCAACGCACCAACTTCAACCATTTTTTACACATTCACCTTTTATACGCACGACTATGCGATTTATTTGAAAAACTACGACGAACTATTCTACGACATTGACAAAACAGAATCAACGCCCCGCTGCTTAGCTAGAAACTGCACTAACTTACCGCCTTCAACTAACGCCGGACCAACAATAACTACTCGGTCACCAATGGAAACATTTGAAAAAACCAACGCGTCAAACGTAACAGGCAAAACAAAACCGCCACTAGCAGTTGAATTAGCAGTTAAATTAACAGGAGTTAAAATAGCCTCTTTTAAAAATACCGAGTCAAACAGAATTTCCACACGCTGCCACAAAGTAGAATTAAACTGCACTAGATAACGAGAAAATGGAAACACAATAGAAGCGTTTAAACCGTTCAACGCTTGCAGCGCAACTTCCCTACTGGTGAAATTACCAACATCCAACACTAAACCCCCACTGCGGTTTTCAAGCGAAACAATAAACGGCGCTGCTGCCATCAAGGCACTTTCATTAATTGACCCACTAGCAGCATTAACAATAATAATTTCATCTCGCACGCTTAACTCTTCATTAATAACCGCACCGTTGAAAAACACCGGCTTAACCGAACGGTTTTCCCACGGAACTTGCAAAACCGCAACTTGGCCACCACTAAAAGAATCAACAACTCCAACTAACTCCAACTCAATTACATTTTGACCACTGTCACTAACTACCGCAGGTTGTTCTAACCTAAGCGAATCAGGCACAATCACACTACTAGCACCACTCCCTTCTAAAACAACACCTAACAACAACTCCACAACACTTCCAGGAATAGCATTTGCATCAGAAACAAGCGCCAACGCCCCGCGCCCAAACCTATCGCCATACCCTTCCAACTGCCGCTTTGTCAACGTCGACTTGTTCAACCCATTCAACTCAGAAACAACCGGTACACTTGAACCATTAAAAGAAACCAGCGCCTCGCGATAAACAACAACTTCTGAACCACAAAAAGGAATTAACCCACTTTTAAACTCACTTAGAAACACCGCATTAGGAATAGTGCCATTCGCCCTTGCAAAGAAAAGCGTCGCGTTGCCAGAAACACCAATCGCAATAGGCGAACCTAACAAACCAGGAAACGCCGGCAAACGTGACACATTGCACTGAAACTTCATAATATCAGTAAAAGAATTAACAACAAAAGAAGCAGGCGACGCACTAACAAACTGTTCCCTAACAAGCACCGGAGTACTACTACCCTCAGCCGAGCTATCAACTGGAGACTGCGACGGCGAATAAGTATAAACAATGAAAAGCTCAACTACAAAACCAACTATAAGTAAAGCTGCAAATGCCTTAATCAAATTTCCGCGAGTTAAAAACGACATACAAATTACTCAACCAAATAAACACATAACCAAAAACGCCTTTTACCTAAAAACAGAGACAAACAAGTAGGAGAGTTATAAAATAAAAAGCTTAGGGAAAGGGGAACAAATCCCCCTTCGCTAAAAAAAGAAAAAAAAGAAAAAAAGGTTTTAAAAACCTTCTTATTCTGCGTCAACTACAGGAGCAGACGGAGTCCAACTTGCAAGGAACCCAATGAGATCCCTAGCAGCGGCAACAGTGTCATCTGCAGAGCATCCAGCAACTAAAACCTTGTTGCCCTCAATTTGAACAAATGCATCTCCACCAACTGAAGGATCGCATGCGTCAAAGAGTGAAGCCGCTTCCATTGAAGCTGCAACGCTGTTGACAAAAGGTCCACCAACCACGATTAATGGCTGTGTCGAAGACGCTTCAGAGTCCAATACAACTAACGGGGCAACTGCAGTGTTGAGCCTCGTCATAACTTGTTGAGACGAAGCAGTGCTTGCACCAGTTCCAACTGGCAAAGTGATTCCACCAGCTGCTGCACAAGCAACTCCAGGAGTACACATTACAGTTGTGCTTCCACCAGTTGAGAGGTTAGTTCCAGCTGAGCTCAAAACGAACTGAGCGTGTCCAAGCTTCTGCGCGTAGGATAAACTAACCGAAGCAGTGCTAACTGAATTAACACAGCTTCCACGTGGAGAACAGAACGGAGGTGTAAATGCACCGGTTTCTGCACCTGGCCTATTCACAGCAGTGTAGTTAATTGTGCTTTGTGTAGTTGCAGTTGGCGTGTTGTAGAAGTTTCCATTCGTTGCTCCAACCGAAGCCATAGTGAAGAAGAGATTCCATCTTCCGTCAGCTACTCCAGTACTTTCGTTTAGAATTTCAGGAATGGTGACGTTCACTTGAGTCGCATTTCCCGACCATTGTGCCACATCATTACCGTTAGTACCCATAATACCAGCAAAGGTAACGTTTATCCTAACGTTTGTGTCAGTTCCAGATCCAGAAGAGTAGTACATTGGAGGCAAATTTACAACTAATTGGTTAGCCGTATTGTTGCTTTGTGGAATTTCTGCAGTTGAACTAATATTCGTTAAGTTCACATAGTAAGTTCCATTGTAGTAAAGCACTGCACCAGTCCAGTTAGCTGGAAAAGCAGCAGACGAGTTCTTTATAACAACATACATGTCTTGCACGTTCTTAGTAACTCCATTTTCAACAATTCTCCATGCATCTGCCCTACTTGAGTGGAAGTTCAAAGAAAATTGTGAACCGGAGGTAGTTTGGAGAGATCCATTCCACAAGCTACCAGAAACAGTGTATGGTTGAATGCTAAGTGTGTCCATATCAGTACTAGCTAAGTCAGACATTCCCCTGAAGGTCATAGAGTAGCCAGGTGCGCCATCAATGATGGTTAGCGACTCGCCAGCCTTTGCAGTTGAACCTCCACTAGTTGGATACCGAATATTAGTGTTGTATAAAGTTATGTCAGTTACTGCTGGTTGGGTACTGTAGTTTGCAGTTGTTAAATTTGCATACCATGAACCGTATAAACTCGCGTCAATTGCATTACCATGCGCAAGTGTAAGCACATCAGAGTATGCAGAGACTATACAAGAAGATGATCCTGCAGCTCCAGCATTAGTTGCACTGTCTAAGCGTACGCTTATGCCCCCAACTTTCTTAGTAGCTGAGTCTGAACCACCTAACTTGTCGAATGAAACAGTTCCATCAGGCTTTGTGATTGAAATTTCACAAGGAATTTGGTTAGTTGCTGTTTCAGCTGAACCAACGTTTGTGATTTTAACCTTGTACCCGTTTGAAAGGTTCAATGTTTCTCCAACCATTAACCTTTGGCGTGAGGCGTATGACTTTCCAACTTGAACATCAGTAGGAGTACCAACCGTTGTTCCACTTAGAGTCATTCCAGAAACTACCCACGATTGACCAAGGAAGTAAATCGAATTGGAAGTATCAAAAATGCGGTCTCCAGTTGCACAAGCACCGTACGTAGCAGTTACCTTGACACAGTATGGCAATCCAGTTGAGAAAGTGTATCTTAGAGCGCCCCACATGCCTGGCGCAGTGTAAGCGTGTAATGAAGTGTCGTAAGTTGCTTCAGAATATACGTTAATGTATTGAGCTTCAGTTATCTGGGTATTTGTGCTTGATGCACTGAGTTGAAGTACTCCATTGTTCGGCAATACTAAACTTGGCCATTGGCTGCTTGAAACTTGTTTAGTTGCAGCAAGTGCGCTTGGAATTGTAGGCCTAGTTGGCGAAGCATTGTAAGTATTGTCTGCACTATTGTCAAGTCTGTCACTTGCAAAGAACGAAGACACTCCAAATGTTCCAGCTGGAATTGAGGTACCTGAATTTGCAACTTGTACTGATACTGCTGCAACGGTTGTACCTGCGCCAGCTGCTGGTACTTCTGCAGCAACTTCTTGAGTTGTGTATGCCATGTTTGCAAGTGCGGCTGCGATGTTACCTGCCCAAACTGCGTCTGAGGCAAGTGCATTGGTTCCAACCACTACTTTTACTTGTGGCTCTCCATTTTGTAGGAAAGCGAAGTTTCCTAGATTTTCGTCTACTGTTACAGCTGCTCCTGCAAGTGCGGTTCCGATTAAGGCTGCCCCTGCTGCAAAAGCTGCTATTTTCTTGACGTTTAGACTTTTCATTTTTTATATACACCTCAAATTCTGCTTCTGTTGTTATGAGTCTCGTGGCTTTTCCCTTTTCTAAAAACCCTCAATGCCCAGATGATATGACCTGGGCTCAGGTACAAACACGATATTGGGTCGGGTAGCCGAAAGGCTCTAACTGTATTGATAAATGCGGTAATGGTATATAAACCTTACTTAATTCGTCGATTGACTTAGTCGTTTTCGGCAATGAGCTAAGTGGTGTGAATTGTTCATACTTTTGTTGTTTTTAGGTTGGAAGCTGACTCGTAATTAACGTTTAGCTAGATAGTAATAATAGGGCTGGGAGGCTATTTAATAGCTAATGAAAAGCATCGACGGTGGTCGAATTATGATGTTGGAAATTGTTAATGTCACTCAAGCTGGAACCACTAGCCATGGCATGTTTGGGTTAACGCCGGCGGTTAACGGAATAGTTGTTGGGCTTTTGCTGGTGCTCCTTGCTATTGTAATACTGTGGAAGTTGAAGCAGTTCATCATAAACTCCGCCTTGGGGTTAATGGCGCTTTTTTTGCTTCAATTTGTCGGGATAACAATTCCAGTTAACTTGGTTACTATTATAGTGTCAGCTGTATTGGGGCTCATTGGAGTTGGTTTAATGGTGCTGTTAACTGTGCTTGGGTTCAAGTTTTAGTCTATTGGGGGGCTTGTAGATATACTAATGATTAATCACCATTACTTTGCTGGTCAGTGACTTGGAAAAAAGCAAATTGTTCTATTCAGCCGCCTTGAAATCGCTTGGTTACAGATTATTGAAGGAAAAGCCAGCGTCAGCTGGGTTTGGAATAGAAGATGTAGATGGTAAGCGGGACTTTTGGATCAAGGCAGGCGGAATAGACAATGGATCGCCAGGATATAGGACGAAATACTATCCCGGTTACTACGCGGCATATGTGCTAGATCCAGATGGTTACAATATTGAAGCTGTTTTTGACGATCCGAATCCACTGAAGTGAAAAAGAGGCTACTGTGGTTTTTTCTTCTTTTTAGGCGTTGGTAGCTTGACGTAGTATACTTCTGAGTCTGTTCTGAGTATTACAGGGTCTCCTTTGAATAGGGAGTCTACGTTTAACTCATATGACCCTTGTTCAACAACGCGGATGTTCTCCGGGTCATCTGTAGAGATTATAACGGTTTTGTCTTTGCTTAACTCAAGTAATTCACTGCTGATGTTAACTGGTTCATTTTCACCGCTTGCTTCGCCATTTGAGCTGCGGTTTGTTAGGTTAACTTTGGCAAGGGGTAAGTCGCTTTTAATGAAGTAGAAAATGCGCGAACCGCAAACGCAGCCTTTGAGAATAGCTTCGGACTGCTCGGGATAAAGCTGTTTGCACTTTACGCAGGCGTGTGGCATGTTAAAACAAACAGCATCGGGAGATAAAACGTTAACTGATACGACTTATGATCCTGCAGCGTTATACCCGTTCATACGCTACTAGACGCATCGCGTTCCTTTTTTTATTTTAAAGAGGAGCCCGTAGCTTAGTTGATCTACGCGTTCAGCTTTTGCAGCTAATAAGCGCGGTAAATCTCCACTGCCAAAGCCGCCGACAGTTGGTATGAAAACGTAGTCATAGTTACAAATGTTTTGTTCTACTTCGGGACAAGATTCTTCTACAAAAGTAAAACCTTCACGCCTAAAGCCTGCAAAGCAATTCTCTAGTGCAGAAACTCTAGTGGAATTAATCTGTGTTTCAAGCTGTGGTTGTAAAAAGGTTTCTGCAGTGCGGCGGCCTGAAAACCCCGTAGCGCCTTGCTGTTGAAGTACGAACAATTCTTCATCGCCTTGAGAAAGTACACTTGGAAGTATTGAAATGGAAAGAATTGTGCTATCGGCGGCTGTATGATTGCCCAATTCGCTAAGCAGGTTGTAAAAAGCTGGGGCCATTACAATACTAGGAGAACTAGCTGAATTACCTAAATTGGCATGGCCTAAAAATAAAACTACAAAAAGCGCTACTAAAACAGAGCCTTTTTTAATTATTGGTAAAAATGTGGAAATGGAAGCGATTAAAAGGGGAATAAATGGAAGTAGCAGAAATGCAATTAGCCACCTAGCTTCTATTTGATAAAGTTGAAAAGCTGAAAATAAACCCAGAGAAAAGGCCAGTGGGATTGCTAAGCTCAATAGCATAAAGTGATGAAAACCATTATCTTTTTTTAACATTTTTTCAGTGGCGATTAAGGCAAGAAAGCAAGCAAATAATAAAATAATTAAATCTAACCCCATAATTTTGCCCCCGAGAAAAGCACTAGCGGTTTTTTCAGTAATGCTTGGAAAAACTAATGAAAAGCTGTTTCCGCCGCCATATTTTGAATATGCACCTTGGCCAAAATAGGTCGAACCTAAAAAGTAAAATAATAACGCAAAAATAGCTAAAAACAACACAAATGGAATAGCTAATTGGTTTAATTTTTTATGATCAAAACAGCTTCGGAGAACTAGTAATAACGGAACGAGCAGGAACGCTAGTTGTGGCGTGTGGGATAACAGTACACCTATGCCAAAAAGAAAGAACAACGGCAGATAATCTAGTTTTCCAGACTTGTGAATTTGCCAACAGGTAAAAAGCGCGCCTGGTAAAAACAAAAATGAATCAGTTAGGCGCCAAGCACCTACGATTTGGGGCCAAAAGAAAAGAAGGGGAATTGGCGGAAGAGTAACTGCAAGTGCGCCTAGAAAGCCTAATTTTCTATTAATCTCGCTAAATAACACGTAAATTCCAAGTGCGAAGAATATCAACTCAAAAATTAGCATAAGGTATTTAGCTTGGAAACCTCCAATTCCACCAAAAGAAAGTAGGGTAAACGTTGCTGGTATGGAAAAAGATAATGGATTCCACGCCATTAGCGCTCCACTTTTTCCGCCGTGGATTTCAGGCGCAACAAACTGCGAATGGCTTTCAACCATGTACTGGACTTGAATTAAATTTCCAGTAATATCATTAGACCCAACAAGTGGAAGATTACTTGCTATTCCAACCGGAAAGAAGCTTGGCATAGCAACGGTAAATGCTAATATAATTAGAACAATTACAAACCCAATATCAAGGCAAGAAGTGCGTTGAAAAATAGCTAATTCTTTAGGTTTTACTACAAGAACCGTTAATAGAATTAAAATAAGCACTGCAAAAAAGACCATCAATGGATCTAAAGCCGCACTTATAAATTGGGATAAAAATAAGGCAGCTCCGGTAATTGCGAATCCGGTTGGAATCATAAAAACAGTGCGTTCAAGTGAGTTTATTATTCCAAACAAGGTTAAAAATAAAAAGCCTAGTAAGGCAAAGAGAAAAATTGGAATTATAACTAAGAAAGATACCCCTGCCCAAATTGCTAGTATGCTAATAACTGCAGGTAAAATAATCTCTAGCCCACTAAAGTGAATTTCGCGTAGTTTAGTGTAAAAATTTTGATGAGGCGAAACATTATTTTCTTCCATCTATTTCACTTTTGCGCCAGTAGGTTTAGTTTGTTTGGATCTTTTTTGATTTGTTTTACTATGGAGGATGGCCCGACTACGGTTAAGCCGCTTGTTCTGCCGCCTAGGAGTTTGACGAGGTGGGTTTTGATGTCAAGCGTAGCTGAGCCAAGCGTGGCAACTTCTATTCCGGGGAAGTTTTTGTCAACTTGCTGCATGGTTAATTGGATGAGTTGAGTTTCTTCGCTTGGACTAAGCGACTCTTCTAGTACAACTATCTTGTCCCCTTTTTTCACAGCGGTTATGATGTACTGGAGCTTTTCAGTGGTTGTCTTGCCTTGCATGGCTTTGGAAGAGAGGAATTCAATTGCAATCATGTTCGTTTCATCATTTCACGATTTTATACTTTTTTGCCTATTTCGTCGTAGAGTTTAGTCATGTTTTCTCCGCTTAACGCAGATACTGGTACAACTGAATGTTGTGGAAATGCTTCTTTTATCTTGTCGGCGCGTGCTTTTTTCAAGTCCATTTTGTTGGCAACAATTATAACCGGTATTTTCCGCGCTTCGAGGTTGGCGAGTATGGTTATATTCACTTGAGTGTAGGGGTCTTTTGTAGCGTCCATTATTACAAGTGCGGCGTCGACGTGTTCAAGCCACTTTATCGCCTCGACTATTCCTTTGGTTGCCTCTTTGGCGCGTTGCTGTGCGTCTGTTTTTGACAAC
>JAUYPK010000087.1 GCA_030697615.1 Microcaldota archaeon
TAAAGTCTTTCCAGTTACACCATCAATATTCATCTTAGTAAAAACAACCTCAACATACAGCAAAACAAACCACATATATAAAGCTTACTAACAAAAAAAAAGAAAAAAATAGAAAAATTATTTGAATTTTACTCGAGCAGAGATAGCAATTCACTATATTATTTTGAACGAATTTAGGACGCGTTGCTTGATTTCTCCGGTTGAACTCAAAGAATCTCGGCGAGTTACGAATGAAACTAAGAGCAAGCGGTCGTTCTGCACGTCTTTAACTATGAAGAGATCTGCAACAGAGATAATTTCTTGATTACTAACTGCATCTACGTTGCGTTGGTCTGACGTTATAATCACTGCAGAGCTGCCGCCCAAAGTGACGTTTCTCTGTGCAAGATTAAAGAAGGCCGCGTTTTGCTGGAAATCAGCGTAAGTGGTTGCAGTGAAACTGTCAAAGTCAGCTGCTTTTAAGTTTGGAACTATTCCAACTGCGAAAGACGCGCTTTGCAAGTCGCCGAACCGCGCTATCATATTTGCGTCTGGCTGTTGAACCCAAGCTACGGGTTTGTCAAAAGCAACTTTATCCTGTTGGTTCTCATAAGTGTTGAACTCAACGCCGCTGTTGCCTGGAAGCGACGTGCAGCCAAAGAGAAAAGCTGCAGAGACTAATACTAGCAATATACTGAAATATTTCATACGAATAAACCAACCTCAATTGAAATTTAGATATTTAAATTAACCACATAATAGATTAATAGCTTTGCATTTTCACGGGAGTTCTTCAAATAACCCAGTTTGCAGGTTTTTTTGATTTTTATTCCATGCAAACACTTTGCAGTTCATGGCAATGTAGACGCCGTGCGGCATTGATTGTACAAATGTAATTGCTGCGCCTAGGTTGAATAAGCTGTCTGAATTGCGGAAAGTGTATGGGATCAACGCGCCAGTTAGGACAATTGTCTTGTTTTTCATTTCTTTGGCAAGTGCCTCTGCGGTTTTTACCATGGTGTCGGTGCCATGGGTAATTATTATTTTGTTCTCGGTTGCGTTTTTGCAATTTTCCGCTATGGCTTTGCGATCTTCGTCTTTCATTTGTAAACTGTCAATGCTCATTAGATTTGTAACTATACATTCTACCGCACACCTGCTACGGTCTAATATTTTAGGCACGCGGGTTTCGGTAAAGATTAACCACTGCGAAATCATCGTAGATACTATACGGCGGATACGCACGCCACGGCTGTGGGGGAGGGGCTTTAATGTGTGAGTACATAAAGATAATTAGGAATGAAAAGAAAATGAAGGAGTTAATTGCTGAGTTTATTGGAACATTTACGCTTGTTTTAGTCGGCGCTGGCGCGGTTGTGCTTAACGCTGGGCTAGTTGGCATAGCGCTTGCACATGGTTTAGTTGTGTTCACAATGGCAACTGCTTTTGGAAACGTTTCAGGCGGACACTTTAACCCCGCTGTTTCAATAGCCATAAGCGCAATTGGTAAACTTTCAAAAGCAAAACTAGCTAAATATGTAACTGCACAGTTGCTTGGCGCAGCTGTTGCGGGTTTAGTGTTGCTTTACTTATTTGGAAACACCACAGCTAACCTTGGAACGCCAGCTTTAGCTAATGGAGTGGACTTAGCAAAGGGAATATTTCTAGAATTGCTCATAACTTTCTTCTTGGTAATAGTAGTGCTTAACACCGCGGTTGTAAAGGAACATTCGCTTGCGCCGCTTGCAATTGGCATGACTTTAGCGCTGGATATTCTATTCGCCGGTCCGTTGACAGGCGCTGCTGCTAACCCCGCACGGGCATTTGGACCAGCATTGGCATCGGGATATTGGTTGAATCAATTCGTTTATTGGATTGGGCCAATAATTGGAGCTTTACTCGCCGCATTAGCAACTAAAGTTATACACGATGAAAAACTCGCTACGCTGGCGTAAATAGTTGAAAAAAATAATTAGCAGCGCTTCGTTCTTTCGGCTTACTTAATCTCTTCAAAGAACCCAGTTTGCGTGTTTTTCTTCACTTTATCCCACTGGAAGCACATGCCGTTCATTGCAATGTAAACCCCATGCGGTAGCGTTTGTACAAATGCAAGCGCCGCACCTAAGTTAAAAGGGGAATCGGAGTTTTTGAACTCGTATGGAATAACCGCACCAGTAAGCACAATTGTTTTGTATTTAATTTCGCTTGCAAGCACAGCAGCGGTTTTGTCCATCGTGTCTGTGCCATGGGTGATTAAAATGCGTTCTTCTTTCGCTTGCTTGCAATTTTCCGAAATGACCAACCTATCTTTGTCAGCCATATCTAAACTGTCCATTGACATGAGTGGCGTAACTACAACTTCAGCTTTGCACCAGCCTCTTTCTAGTAATTTTGGAACTCGGGTCAACTTTACAACTAGCTTCTGAGAAATTGGGTCGTACTCCTTGTCAAAAGTTCCGCCTGTAGTGAAAATTCTAATTTTCATGTTTTATGTTGTTTATACCGTATAGTATATTTTTAGGAATAGATGACTTATAACACGGGTAGATAGGTTGAAAAAACCCGGCGTGGTGAACAAATAGAGCGGATTATCAAAAATGGCTGAAATGCAAGAGATGAAGAAAAAGCGAATTGCAGTTGTCACTATTGGCGGCACTATTTTTATGTCAGGTGCACCACTCGCGCCAGGTGAAATCAAACTACCTACGCTTAGGGCTCCAGCTGGAAGAAGCCGAACGCCATTTCCACCTGCACACGGCGACTTTGAACTACAGCCATTTGGCAGGTCCATTTCACTTGAAGAAATTAGAACTGAACACCACCCGCTTTACAACTTAGATAGTTCGGAAATACGAATAAAAGAACTAAACCAACTAGGTGAAAAACTCGCTGAACTATCAAACAATGGAGACATAGATGCAATTGTCGTGCTTAGCGGCACTGATAAAATGCATAAATTGGTAACGCGCATGGCACATCACTTGCATGGTTTAAAAAAACCAGTTTTGTTCACTGGTGCAGAGAGACCGCTTGGAAAACGCGGGTCAAACGCACAGCGCAATTATGAACAAGCAATACGTGCAGCTTGCGATTTGTCAAAAGCAAAGCTAAACCAAGTCCTGCTGCTGTTTGGAAAGCGGCCGCCTACAAACAGTAAGCGAAAGCCGCCGTCAGTTGGAGAAATTTATCACCCGCTAAATGCGCTTAAAGCTCATGCAACAAGGGACGACTTGTTCCACCACTCTTACAAGCGAGTTTTAGGCACGGTGACGTGGCGACGCGGCACTCGGTTAACCCCACTAGGGACACAAATAACACGGCAAGCGAGAAGCAGTCTTCAAGCCACCGTTTTTACACCAGTAAAAGAAGATTTACTTGACGTGGTTGAAATCCCTGAAACAAAGTCTCTAGGTAAATTTGGAAAAATAAACCAAAAAGCACAAGTGATTGCACTACGTGCAGAGGGCAAAGGAAACGTAATAAGGCAAGCACTTAGGCAACTGGCAAAACGCGCCAACGGCAGACCAGTGATAATAACAACTGAAGCAGGGGCACATGTTGATTTAACTGCCTACGAACCAGGTAAAGCAGCGCTGAGAAAAGGTATGCTTCCATCCGGGGGGTTAATTCCAGTAACTGCAGAAATACGCGCTGAATATTTAGCGCATCAAATGGACGAAATAAACCAATACGTAGAACAGCACAAGCCAAGAAACGCAACGCCAGAAGAGTTTAAACGCAAACTATTTGCCGCGCTTTACTTAAGCGGAGCGAAGTTCACAGGTCGCGACACTAAGAAAAAACACGAGGTTGAACTTGGCGTAAAAATAACAAAGAACGACATAATTATAAATTCGTCAATTCAAGAAGCGCTTGCCAAAGCCCATACGGCAATCAAAGAATTTGAAAACGGAAGAAAACCACCAAGAGGCCAACAGCAAGAGCTGCCATTCCGCAGGAGTTAAAGATAAACGCCACATTTGCCATATCGCACTTAATTTAAACCTTCAACTTCCAAAACAAATAACCTGAAGTGGTTTAATTCTAATTACCTTAACTTGAAAACTACGGGCCCGTAGCTTAGCCTGGTTGGAGCACTCGACTGATAATCGAG
>JAUYPK010000101.1 GCA_030697615.1 Microcaldota archaeon
TTCCACACATGTTTTACAACCCGTTAAAGGAAATAGATATACTCTAACCCCCTATTTCTGCATTGCTTTGGAAAAATCGTATATTTGTCGTCAAACCGTTGGTTTTATATATAAAAGCCGACATATTGTATTATGGATGGCAAGGACGGGTTGATTTTAGATCAGTTGCTTGTTGATAGTCGGCAGTCTACTGTGTTGATTAGCCGTAAAACTGGGATTCCGCGAGTTACTGTTCATGATCGTTTGGGTAAATTAGTGCAGCGTGGTGTGATTAAGAGATTTACCGTTTCGCTTGACTACGCAAAACTGGATTTGCCAATAGTTGCGTTTGTGTTTGTTTCTTATGAGCCATCTAGTAAAATGGACCAGCACGAAACTGCTCGCAGTATAGGTGCTTTGCCGGGTGTTTACGGCGTTCATATAATTTCTGGCGAGTGGGACCTCTTGTTGAAAATCCGCGGTAGGACAATTGAAGACGTTGGGCGGTTGATAGTTGACAAAGTGAGGCAAGTGCCAGGCGTTCACAAAACCCTCACAACAACTTGCTTTGAAACAGTTAAAGAAGAGTAATTATTTTTCTTCAGGCAGTGTTTTTGGGTTTTGTTTAGCTTGTGCTAGTTTTGTTAATTCCACTATTTCGCTTTCAGTGTACCCAGTTTCTCGTGCCAGTTCTTCAGTTGTTGGTTTACGTTTGTGTGTTTGTGCAAATGCTTCAAACCTTTGACCAAGATAAGCTAGCTTAGCTCGTTCTATTCTAGTTATTTTGACCTCAGCTTTTGTGCGTAGGTAATCTAGAACTTGGCCATGTATCCATCTTCTTGCATATGTTCCAAATCCGCTGTTTGTTTTCCTTCGTTTAATTGCTTCTAGTAAACCGATATTTGCTTCTTGTTTAATGTCCGCATAGTCGGATCTAAATCTAAGATGTAGGGTTGCATGTTTTGTTAAATGCTCCCAGCGGCTAAATGCTTTTTCAATAGCCTGCTTATTTCCTGTTTTTGCCTGTTCGAGAAGGGTTAAGTCGGGTTTACTAAGCGGCTTTGCTTCACTTTTTCTTGTTATTATTCCGTGTTTCTCTTTTACTTTAACTATTCCTCCATGATGAAGGTATATCGCGTACAGTATGTCAGATCTGCGCATTGCAGCTAGTTCACTGGTTGTTGGAAAGTGACCTAGAAAAGATTGAATTTTATGTAGTTCTGATTGGAGGTTCTCCCAAGTGCGATACTTAGATGGAGGGTTTCTTTTTGTAATTGGCATTCCAAACTTACCCTGCATTTGTTCTCTGATTCCAGGTTTTCCAATAGCTCTAAGAATATCCATTCGTTTGGCTGCCAGCACTTCGCTTTGAGTTAGTTGTGTTAAACCAGCTTCTCTCACTGCAGCAATTAAGTTTGCTGGAATTTGCAGTGACCATTTACCAAAGCGTCTTTTTGGAGCAACTTGCATTAGTTCAGCTACTTTTTCAGTTCGTTTCTCTTTTAATGCAGATGCAGTCCGCCTTTCCCCAGCTTCTTGAAGTTCTCTAACTGTAGGTAGTCGACCTAGTTTATCTATAAACGGACGCAGTACTGCAAACAAATTTTCACTGCGCATTAGTGATTCTTTTCCAACTAGCCTCCCTGGTGGCAAACCGAGTTTTTTACGCACTGTTCCAAATCCTCCGTGCTTTTCAACAATAGCGTGGGCTAAGTCATGGCGGCCAATTTCTTGAAAATACAGTTTTGAAGGTAGCGTTCGTTCTCTAGTTTTTGGATTTCTTTTTAAATGAGGAGTTAGTTCTTTTTCAAGCGTTTGCCAATCTGATAGCCTGTTTTTAGCCATATGTTGTTTTGTTTTAGTAAGTTTTAATCTATACTGCTGCTTTTTCTTTTTACCTGTGTTGATTATTGTCATAGGTACTTGAGCATATGCTTGACTTTTCTTCACTTAAGGGTTTTGAACCGCGGCAATACCAGTTAGATGCTGCGACTTCTGTAATTGAAAAAGGCAACACGTTGGTTGTGATGCCAACTGCGCTTGGGAAAACTTACGTCGCGTTGCTAGTGTTGGCAAAGAAGTTAGCAGATAACAAAAATAACCGCGCGTTGTTTTTAGCACCTACTAAACCGCTTGCTTCGCAGCAGTTTAACAAAATAAAAGAAACGCTCGAATTGCTAGATGGCGACGTGTGCCTCTTGACTGGCGAGTTATCTCCAGAAGAGCGAATTCCTTTATTGGAAAACACTAGGGTGATTTGCGCAACGCCGCAAGCTATTGAAAACGACGTTTTAGCAGGTCGGGTTAACCTCAATGTTTTTTCACTGATTGTTTTTGACGAAGTGCACAGGGCTGTTGGTGACTATTCATATTCTTTCATCGCGCAACAAGCGACAAAAGTGGTTCCATCGCCGCTTTTACTTGGCCTTACAGCGTCTCCTTCATCGGAGAGGGAGAAGATAAAAGAAATTTGTAACAACATCGGTGCAAAAAATGTTTTTGTACGAAGCGAAACAGATGCAGATGTGCAGAAGTACATCCAGCCTGTTAGGGTGGAGTGGGAATTCATCAACCTTCCAACTGAAATAAAAGAAATGCGGCACGACTTAGAAGATATCTTGCGCGAAACCTTCCGTGAAATAAAACAACTTGGTTTCTTACAATCAGCTGAAGTGGCAAGCGTGAACAAGCGCGACTTACTAGTAATGCGGAGCACAATTATGCCTCAACTTCGCTCTAACCCTGGTGGATTCCGCGCGTTGAGCTTACAGGCAAAAGCACTTTCAGTAATGCACGCACTTGACGTGCTAGATTCGCAGGGCTTGTCCTCTCTCCATGCTTTTCTCACGTCAATTTTAACCCGCGAAAAGCCAACTAAGGCATCGCGTGAATTAGCAGCTGATTTTCGCTTGCAGAAAACTATTGTTAAATGTGAAAACCTCATTAAGCAAGGGGTTGACCACCCGAAGTTCTCAGTGCTAGAAGCAATGGTTCAACATGCGGTGCAAAGCGACCAAAGCGTCATCATATTCGCACATTACCGCGACACAGTTGAAAAGATTGTGAAGATGTTAAACGAAAAAAACCTCACAGCAGCTGCGCTTGTTGGTCGTGCTCTTAAGAACGGCAGCGGCATGACGCAAAAGAAGCAACTCGCAGTAATTGAAAAGTTTAAAGACCGGCAATTCAGAGTTCTAGTGTGCACAAGCGTCGGCGAAGAAGGGCTGGACTTAACAACTGTGGACTTAGTTGTGTTTTTTGAAGCTGTACCTTCAGAAATACGCTTAATTCAGCGCCGTGGTCGCGCAGGTAGGACAAAAAGCGGTAAAGTTGTTGTGCTTGTTGCAAAGGGAACTAAGGACGAAGCGTTTCACTGGATTTCGCGCAGGAAGGAAAAGCAAATGGCGCACACTTTGAAAACCCTGCCGCAGTTAACAATTGGGGAATTTGAAGAAGATGAATGAACCTGAACCAACAAAAAAGAAACTCCGTGCAAAAACTTATTTGGAAATCGGAGCAGGTGAAAAAGCAGCGATGCACTTAATGCCGAAAATACGGAGAGGAGACAAATATGTTACAATAGATATGATGCCGCTAGATTCGAGTAATCGAGCGAAAGTGAATGTGCGTGGAGTAAAAAATCTATCTATGTCTGCAGACGCACTTTCTATTCCTTTACGAAATAATTCGGTTGATCATGTTATAAGCCGCAATATGCTATCTGATCCAGGTTTTCCAAACATCTATGCTAGTGACAAATTTCGTGACCTGAGTTTCAGACAAGCATTGGAGAAGATTGAAGCTGAGTTGCATAGGGTGACTCGAAAAGGTGCGTCTATAACTTTTCACGAACATTACACTCCGGAGGTTTTTGAACTACCGCTAGAGAAGTCACGTAGGCGACATGTATTGGAAGTTTTTGGTCGCAGGTGGATTATTGGCCGCGATGACTTTAGTAAACTACCTGGTGAACGCAAAGGCGAAGTCATAAAGCTCTTTAAAAAATAGCTTTGCGTTAATA
>JAUYPK010000049.1 GCA_030697615.1 Microcaldota archaeon
TTCTTATAAATTGACACGGTAACGAAACCTTGTATTTCTTCAAAGACCGGATCCTGTAAACCAGCTGACCTGCATAGGTTTACGATATTCGTTGTGCCAGTTCCCCATTGCACTATGTAGCCACTTAGATAAGCTACGCGAGCGATCAACTTATTGCGTGGTAGTGAAACGTGGTTTGGTTGTTTTAACTCTTCTAGTTTGAGTTCTTCTGGAAGCAGACCTGGGTTCTTAATTTCAATGTGGTTCTCATCTATTAGCAAATAACAACTAGCATTGCTGAAATAGTCCCGGTGAACAGCCGCGTTGATAACCGCCTCCCTTATTGCTTCGAGTGGATATTCAAACACATCTTCCCTTTTGGCACCTTTAACTACATAGGACCGCTGGATGTTTACAGTGACAAATTTCAACGTGTCCTCTATAATTTTGAAAAGTGGACCTTCTATTAATTGGTGATTGACTATTAGCCCATTTTTAAGCACTGCACACCTGAAGGCAAATTGTGGAAAGAACTTTTGGGGGTCGCTTGCAAAGCATATGGCCGCGCCGTTTAGAATTTTGCCGCCTTTCAGCAAGTTCAAGTTTTGCAAAACCGTTTGCACAGTATCTGAAGACAGTGACTGACTTCTCCGCGTCTTTGCCTCTTTGACAAAGTTGAGCACGTCTGCTTCGTTTATGTCTTTTAGAACTGCTTCTGATGGCAAGTTGTCAAAAGTGGTTTTTTCAACGTGTTTCTTGAGGATGAGGTTTTCAAGTTCAGATAAGTCTAGTTTAACATTAGTGGTTCCAATTCGCTTGTAGCCAGTTCCCTTGTACAAATATGGTTTTGAGCTTCCTTCGTGAATGGTTATTACAATTATGCTTTTGTTGCTTATTTCAACTTTTTCTATTTCTGGATAAATTCGAGGTTGGGTTGCTTGTGAAATCGCAGTTGCTAGTTCGTCAAGCGTGTGTTTTCCAATTGACATTCCCTTAACGTTGCCGTTATTATCTACGCCAATGAATATCCTGCCACCTGCGGAGTTTGAAAAAGCCACTATTGATTGGATTATAGCAGAGAAATCAGAAAGGCTTTCTTTGAACTCAACATCGCGCCTCTCTTCCGTTGGAATTTCCATAAGCAAATAAAAGCAAAGTACACATATTTAAACATTGTGCATACATCGTGCAAGCCATACCATTGCACGAACGTTGCACGATTAATACTAAAGCCCAATGAAGAACAATAATTGTAAAAGCCGGACTAGTCCCGCTTTCTTTCAACTAGCCTGTCCGCAGCAGCTATAGCGGTTGATTCAACTTTTTTCAAGCACCTACGCCACTCTTTTTCCCCTGCTTCGTTTTCAGGAAGGCCGTGGGGATCCTTTAAAGCTAATCCCCTTGCAATGCCGCCGCCTAGAAGACGCCACCTACGCGTCCATTCTTTTTTATTAGCAAAACCAACCAAGCTCCACCCTTTATGGAGAACATCTTGACTTAACCCGCGATAGCGAACATCGTCAGCAAACGCTTCGGCAAAAAAGGCAAGGTGAGAAGGCGAAATTCCAAAGATCAAGTCAGCTTTTTTAATATTAGGCAAAGCATCAACCAAGGCAGTTGCCCTATGGCGGCTTAAATCGTAGCCCATGTCCGCAGCGTGCTTAACTGTCCTAGGAGAAGAACCTTTTTCAGCCCCGCTTTGTGCAGTTACACCAAAAGAAAAAACGTTTACGTTACCATAGCCAAGTTCCCTGAACCGCCGCTCTAAAGCAGCTCTAGCTAATGGACTCCGATCTGAATTGCCAGTGCAAAAAACGCCAACAGAAACCGGCGCACCAGCGTTTATTTTACGCTTAACTTGAGCTAAATAAGCCAACTTAGAAAAACCCATTTTTCAAACACCATCTAATTTTCGTATAATTCCATTATCAGCGTCTAGTTCTATATAATCCCCGTCGCTAAGCACGCGAGTTGCAATGCGACAACCAACAACGCATGGCACGTTCAGCTCACGGCTTATAATCGCAGCATGGCACGCCATTCCACCTTCGTCGGTAACAATTCCTTTAACTTTTTTAAACAGCGGAACCATAGTTGGGTTAGTCATGCCAGTGACTAGAATAACTCCGTCCTGCATGTCAGCAGCTAGTTTAAGAATTTCCTCAGCATTGTCAACCTTTAACAGCTTCACATGGCCAGAAACTTTGCCCATATTTGCGATTAAACCTTTGATTTCACGCGTTTCTTTGCTTGGCAAACTCGAGTCCAAAAATTCTCGCTTCTTTGCAAGGGCTGCTTCTCCGGAGTACACGTCCATTTTGCCGCCATAAATATGCAAAATACAGTGTTGTTTTCGCTTTTTCAACTCAGTTTGCTTAATTTCTATGCCTTTTTCTAAAAAGTCAAAAAAGTCAGTCGGAATACAATAATATGCAAGGTCAACAAGGGGAAGCATTGTTCGTTTTGAAACTTCTTTGTAAAAGTCAAGCAGGTAAAAGTCGTTTCCACCCCAGCACGCCTTGAGTTCAAAACGCAAAAGCGCCTGCTCTTGAATGAAACGCGCCAAGCTTTCAATTTCCTCATTGTTTATTTCGGCGAATAATTTCTCCTGCTCCCGTACAAGGCTTTGCAATTTGGCTTGTTGTTCCTTTATCTCATTTTCTAAGTTTTCAACATTTGTCAGTTTAGCTCTTTGGGAAAGAATCTCAATCGCTTTTTCCCAAGAATAAATGCAAAAAAATTGAAAGGGGTATTTCAAAGCGTGTTGGCGAAATTTTTCAAGAGATGGCTGCCGTGCAACTTCGAGCCATGCATATTTTTCTGCCAATAGTAAATCTTCTTTAACAGGCCTAGTGATTTTGAGATAAAAGTCCCTAAATTTCTCGCCGTACTTTGCACGCAATAAATCAGCGAGTTTAGTTTCAACCGGAAACATAGTTTCTTCTCTTGAAGAAGCAAAGTACGTAAAAAC
>JAUYPK010000122.1 GCA_030697615.1 Microcaldota archaeon
TTTGGGCTAGTGCTACTTGGAATATTCGCCGCTAAACTAGCTTACCGCGAAATGAAAATAAATATTGAAAAACCGCAAAACAGAATCTTTGGCGTGCTGGAAATAGCGGGTAGAAACTCACTGTTGATTTACTTATTGCACCAACCGGTTTTGCTTGGCGCGTTGAAAATCTACACCTTTATTTTTTAAAGTTGACAGCGTAAGTAGTCTTATGTTATTCTATGGCATTGCACTTGCGTTAGTTTGTTTGGTTTTCTGGAGCGTTTCAGACCTGCTCATTAAAATTTCTCTAAACAAACAATCAAAGTGGAAAACGCTTTTCTTTGCACAGTTATTCGGCGGCTTAACTGCACTTGCAATAGCACTGGCAACCGGAGAAATTGGCAAAGCCTTAGCTGGAGACCCAACAACGCTACTTGCCCTTGGCGCAATGAACTTCGTCACGATGTTTTGCTACTACGAAGCGTTAAACAGAAAAGGGCTTGCGCTTAGCTCGCCAATTTCCAACTCGTGGCCAATTGTCACAATTGCCCTAGGGGTTATGTTCTATAGAGAAATCCTCACTTCCCTGCAAATAGCAGCGGTTCTATTCATAATTGCTGGCATATTTATCACTACGTTAAAAAAGAAGGAGAAACTCATCTTTGACTCCAGTTTTGTATTTGGACTTGTTTCAATGCTCTCTGCAGGCACAATGTTCTTTTTAATAAAAAACCCAACGCTGATTTTTGGACCGTTAGTTGTCGCTGCGGTTATTAAATTAACTACTTCACTAGTTTCGCTTCCTTTTTCAATTTACAAAAAAATAGAGCTGTGGCACACCAGTAAAAATATTTTACTCATACTGGGAGTAATCGGAGCACTTGAAGGACTAGGCCTCATTGCTTATGGGCTTGCAAGTAGCTATGCGCCAGTTTCAACCATTGGACTAATAGCTGGCGGAGTCCCTGTTCTAACTGTCCTGCTCGGAGTAGTTATTTTAAAAGAACAAATGGACAAGCAACAAAAAATAGGAGTAGCTGCAACGCTAATTGGAATACTATTAGCGGCGGTTTAAATGTCAACTAATTTTATCTACAGCGACATAAATTAATATACGCAGCTGTGATACTAGTTGCATGTTTAAACCCTTAGCGTTTTTTATACTTTTTAGCATGTTCACGTTTAGCGTCAACGCACAAAGCTGTAATGACTACTGCGCTAATGGAGTTTATGCCAATGCTAACTATAACCCTGAAACTAACGACTGCGAATACGTAACAACACAATGCGAAAACGGGTGCAATTTTTTCGGCAACGCATGCGCCACTAACAATTACAACTATCCACCATCAATGAACGAAAATCCAGTGCAAAACAACTACAATGAAAACGCAAGCAAAGCACAACAAATTATCGAACAATTTGAATTAACGCAACAACCCAACTTTCAAAGTTTTTTTAACGTAACTGCAAGTAATTTAACACCCACTTTAGAAGAACTAACCACAGAAGCCGAACAAGCAGCGCTTCAAGCTGGAGCCTTTGAAACTAAAATTATCTTCAGCGAAGGATCAGAGGAAAAGGAACTAAAAATAAATACAAAGGACGAAATTGAACTAGTCAGCAGCAGCAAAATCGAAGTAAAAATAAATGGCAGAACTATAAAAACCCAAACAAAATGGGTTGAACTAATCAAAGGCCAATTAAAACCAGGTGATGTACTGGAAAATATACTAGTCTATAAAGAAGAAGAGGAGCCAATAGTGTCCGTTCAGAAGACAACCGGCGTTAAACTCCTTGGCTTTATTCCAGTGCAAATGAGCGTAACCAACAAAGTGAACTTATTAGAACCTGAAAAGCAAAGCGAAGAAAAACCATGGTGGGCTGTGCTAACTACACCTCAAAATTTAGGAATAGAAGAATTCGCATTGCCAGTTGGAAACGGCTCAGTAAAAGGACAGTTACCTTGCCCTGAAATTGAAATAATCGGAGTAGCTATGCCTACATTGGAATTGAAACAAGAAAGCGGCTTAAGCGTGGCTTCACAGGAAGCAGACTGCAAGCTGTATGCACATGTTGAAGAAGTTGAAAAATACCTAATTGAATTAAACCAAAAGCTAAAACAATGCGAAGAAACTAAGAAAACGAATTGGAACAACGTGCAAAAAATGTACTCAAACCTCGACAAAGGAATCAGCCAGTTGCCGCTATATGAAGCAGAACCACTACCTTTCATCCAAATGTGCTCCGAAGATCTAGATTTACTGCAATCCGGCGAACCTTCAACCTCACCAAGTGAAAATAATGAAGTATACGCTGATTGGCTTGAAAAAATAGCAAATGATGTCCAAAGCTATTGTGAAGAAGTGCAAGCATTAGGCGAGTCTATTATTGACGAATGTAAAACAATCAATAAACTTATAGAATGCGAAGACACTACATTCCAAACAAAATCTAAGTACCACAAAAAACTAGCTAGTAGCTTGAAATCAGCACAAAACGATTTAAACACCCTTGGCAAAAAAGAAGGTTACATCAAAAAAGCTATGCAGAGCTTCGCTACTTACTTCCCAAAAGGCAAAGAAGCTAACAAAAATAAATGCAAACCAGAAAACTACGCGGTTCCAAACCAAAATCAAGAAGAAAACCAAGAAACCAACAGCGTTGACCACGAGGTTGAAATAGAAGAAATAGAACAGCCAACCTTACCTTAAACTTTTTAGCCTAGTGAGTTAATTAATTTAGAAAGCCTATAATTCTAAGTTATGGGCATACAGGAAAAAATCGCTGAAATAGAAAGCCAACTGGCAAAGACCCAGGTCAACAAAGCAACCGAACACCACCTCGGCCTACTAAAAGCAAAACTTGCGCGGTTAAAAAAAGAAGCTGAAGCGCCGAAAAAAGGCGGTGCAAGCGGAGAAGGATTCGCAGTTAGAAAAAGCGGCAACGCAACCGTAGTGTTCATCGGCTACCCTTCAGTTGGAAAGTCAACAATGCTAAACATATTAACCGGCGCAAAATCCAAAACAGCTGCATATTCTTTTACAACATTGACCTGTATTCCTGGCGTGTTAGATTACAAAGGCGCCAAGATTCAGCTTCTTGACCTTCCGGGAATTATCATCGGCGCCAGCGCTGGAAAAGGACGTGGAAAAGAAGTACTTGCAGTTGCGAGAAGCGCAGATTTAGTGTTGATAGTGTTGGACGTAATGTGCGCTGGCCAACGTGACAAAATAATCACAGAATTAGAAGGAATTGGCGTGCGGATTGACAGCGAACCACCAAAAATCCACATCCACGAAACCCCAAAAGGCGGCTTGAACATAATCCACGGCGTGAAACTCACACACTTAAACGATAACACGATTCGCGGAGTCATGAACGAATACGGCATCTACAATGCTAATGTAACCATCCGGCAAGACGCTACAGTTGAACAGTTGATAGACGTGCTTGTTGGCAACCGACATTACATCCCGTCGCTTACAATTGTAAACAAAGCTGATTTAGTAAAAGCGGATTTTTTCAAAACTTTACCATATGAATTCGTGCCAATTTCAGCTGGAACAGGCTACAATATCGAAGTGTTGAAAGAGACAATTTACCAAAAACTTCGTCTAATCCACGTTTACACTAAACGGAAGGGAGAAAAGCTAGACGACAAGCCACTCATGATGCGCACTAACTCCACTGTTGGAAACGTGTGCGATGAACTTCACCGCGACTTACGTAAACTTTTCAAATTCTCGCAAGTGTGGGGAAAATCCGCAAAGTTTCCCGGCCAAAAAGTAGGCATTGACCACGTACTGCAAGATGAAGACATTGTACAAGTGTACAAACGGTGAAAAAGCGCATTGCAAAACAATTAAAGCCCCGAACTACATTGGTTAAGTGTTATGACTGAAAGTGAAACTGAACCACTCCATTTCGCAGGTGAAAAAATTCCAGAGCGGCTAATTATTAAATTTCGCCATTTACCAGTACAAGAAAAGATAAAAGAATTAAAAAAAGCAAGGCGAATTAGATTATTACGAACAGCAGGAGCAGGATTACTAGGCGGAGGATTACTTAGTCTCATCACACTAGGAGTTGGCCGCTTAAACGAAGATGAATTAGCAAGGAAATATTTTACAATTGCAGCCGCGGTAAGTGGGCCGTTATTCGGCTCAATCAAAGCATTCGAACATTATGGTAACACTAGCCCAGAAGTGGCAAAGAAAACAAAAGAAGTAGCTGAACACATTGCAACGCATGGACTTGTCGCTGAAAAACATGCATCAAAATATTCACTTCCAACAGTATACAAAATGCGACAAACTCACCCATTCATAATCGTAGATAGAAACGGCAACGTACATTTACTAGCAAAAACAACTTTTGAAGAAGAGCTATACAAAGCACAACGTAATTCAAACTACGGGCTTAGAAGAAGACGCGAAAAAATCTAGAAGCGTTTTTAATTCGGCTCTGGAATTATTGGCGGCCTTTCGTCGGTTAAAAACGAGTAGTAAACTTTAAACTTATACTCATAGTCATTTGCAACTTGCTGTATCTTAGCAAACGAAAAACTCACCCTACCGCGGATCAAAACTGAAAAGAAGTTGACAACAAGAGCAAGCAGCGAAAGTAAACTAAGCACATAGAAAACAATCAACAGCGGAATCCAATACACTAACCGCACAAGTAACTCTTTGCGCGAGGATGTTTTCGGCGTTGAAACTTTTAACTGAATTGACTTCATTTTTACAAACCTCTTTTATTAAAAATTACGCCCTGGGCAAGATTTTCGACCCACCTTTTTCTTTGGGGGTGACGGACCTTTCTTTTCGCGAAAAGAAAGGGCTGTTATCGA
>JAUYPK010000003.1 GCA_030697615.1 Microcaldota archaeon
TATGGTAGTGTGCCGCATGCTGGGTTCGGCATGGGTGCAGAGCGTGTTTGTCGTTGGCTGTTGAAACTTGATTCAATTCGCGACGCTATTCCGTTTCCAAGGACAATGAACCGAATAGCGCCTTAAAGCGCCCTCAATTGCCTACAGTGCTTCATTCGCTGCTTTTTGGCTTTCTTCTATTGCTTTATTTGTAATGGTGTTTAACTGCATTTGAATCGCGGTTTCATTTTCAGCACCGTAGGAAATGAGGATTTTATCTAACTCTCTTAGTTCGTATTTATTGAACTGTGTATTTGGAACGTTGTTAACATAGAACTTAAGCGTGTTGTTGCCATTGTTGCAGTAGCTTGTTCCGTCATCTGTTTTGAAGCAGTTATTTGTCAACTGCATGTCCAGTGAGTCAATGAACATGCCAAGCGTAACTCCAGTTGCGTGTACGTGGATAACGTCGCCGTCATTGTCTTCAACGTGTGCGTACGGCGCGCGGACTTGGTACTTTTGCTGTGAAAAGTCCAATTGATTTCCATTTAAGTAAACTTTGAAGTCTTGGTGGATATGCGTTGAGCCAACTGGACCAATGTGGGGCGTTGACGCTGCCCATCTGTAGGTGAGCGAAAGTCCGCCAATTAAAATTAATAATATAATTAAGTACGTGGCTGGTTTTTTGAACTTAGCTGTGAATTTTTGTTTTGGTGCTTCGTAGTGCTTTGCGTTGCTGTGGTCGTTCAACGCTTGTTGAGAGTCAAAGCTAGCTTCGCATTTTGTGCACTTGAAATTTTCTTCCATTTTTTAACTGCCGCCGCCACAGCAACTCATTTTCTTTGCTTCTTTCTTCTTTGGTTTTGTTGATTCTTCTGCCATATTTATTTTTCACCTTTTTTTTTACTTTTTTATTTTATCTTGTTTTTTTATTTGTTTTTTTGTTTCTAGCTTGGAAAAATGATTCGGTCAATGATCGTCCGCTTTGGATATCCTTTCATTGTCAATGCGTTTGAAACAACTGAAACTGAAGATAATGCCATTGCAACTCCTGCGAGTAGCGGGTTAAGTAACAAACCTGTAAATGGGTAAAGGCCGCCAGCTGCAACTGGGATTAGCACTATGTTGTAGCCAAATGCCCAGAGGAGGTTTTGTTTAATCTTTGAAACAGTGTATTTACTTAGGTCAATTGCGTTTGCAACGTCTCGCACGTCGCTTTTGACTAGAACAATTTGTCCGCTTTCCATTGCAACGTCTGTGCCGTTTCCCATTGCGATGCCTAAGTCGCTTTGTGCTAGCGCCGGTGAGTCGTTTATTCCGTCACCAACCATTGCGACTATTTTACCGCGTTGCTGGAGTTCTTTTACTCTAGCTGATTTGTCTTGCGGTAACACGTGCGCCAAGACGTTTTGGTTGCTTATGCCAACTTGTGCCGCGATTGCTTTGGCTGTGCGTTCGTTATCTCCGGTAATCATGTAGACGTCTATGTTCATTTGTTTTAGTTTTTCAACTGCTTCTTTGGAAGTTTCTTTAACCGCGTCTGCAATTGAAATTAGTCCAATTGCTTTGCCATTGCGGCAGACAAACGCGCCGGTTCTTCCATTTTCTTCGGTTTCGTCAAGTGATTCTTCAAAACCTTTTACTTAAATTTTTAGTTCTTTCATAAGTGAATGCGAGCCAACAAGGATTTTTTTCCCTTTGACACTTGCAGTTATCCCCTTTCCACTAACCGCCTTGAAATTTGTTGGTTCGATTACCTGTATTTTTTCTCCCTGCGCTTTTAGTACAATTGCCTCTGCCAATGGGTGTTCAGAGCGGCTTTCAGCGCTTGCTGCGAGGCTGAGCACCGTAGTGCGTTTTTCACCGAGTGTGTAAACGTCAATCACTTCTGGCTCTCCTTTTGTGAGCGTCCCGGTTTTGTCAAAAATAACTGCGTTTACTTTTTTCGCGGTTTCCAACGCGGCTGCGTTTTTGATTAAAATTCCTTTTTCCGCCCCTTTGCCGGTTCCCATTATAATTGCAGTTGGAGTTGCCAACCCAAGCGCACATGGGCAGGCAATGATGAGAATCGTAATAAAAATTGTCAACGCAAAGAGGAATGTTTGGCCAGCGATGAAGTACCAGTATGCAAAAGCTGCAACTGCGATTACAGCAACTACTGGTACGAATACAGCTGATATTTGGTCAACGAGTTTTTGAATTGGTGGCTTGGAATTTTGTGCTTGTTCAACGAGTTTGATGATCTGTGCAAGTAGCGTTTCTTTGCCTACTTTAGTTGCTTTGAAGGTGATTGAACCGTGCTTGTTGATAGTTCCTGCAATTACTGCGTCTCCTTTGCGTTTTGTTACGGGCATACTTTCGCCTGTGACCATACTTTCGTCAACTGTGCTTTCGCCGCTTACAACGGTGCCGTCAACTGGAATTTTTTCCCCTGGTTTTACGATTATTAAATCGCCAACAATGACTTGTTCAATTGGTATTTCGATTTCTTTTTTGTTGCGAATTACAAGCGCAGTCTTAGGAGCTAAGCCCATTAGTTTCTTAATTGCTTCACTTGCGCTGCCCCTTGCTCTCGCTTCTAAAAAGCGGCCGAGTAAAATGAACGTAGCTACAACTGCTGCAATTTCGTAGTATGGTTCTCCGCCGATTCCTGCAAATGTAACCGCCGTGCTGTAAAGAAAAGCTGCGCCTACTCCTATTCCAACTAAGCTATCCATTGTGGGCATCTTGTTCATGATCCCTTGTGCGCCACGTACAAAGAACTCGCGACCAGCGTACATCGGTGGAAGGCAGAGTAAGAATTGAATATAAAACATATTTGCCGCAATTATTTCCGGAAACGTTATTCCGACTAATCCGCCCATTGCAAGGATCAAAAGGGGAATTGAAAAAACAGCGCCGATTGCAACTTTGATTTTATAATCGTTGATTTCCGCCTCTTCTGCTTTTGCGCTTTGTTTTTCGCTGTTAGTGGTTTTTTCAACTAAAGTGTAACCCATTGCGATGACGGTTTCTTTTATTTTTTCAACTGGTGCACTGCCTTCGATTACAGCGCTGCGGGTTGCATAGTTTACCGCTGCGTTTTGCACTCCATCGAGTTTCTTCAGCTTTTTTTCAATGTTAGCCGCACAAGACGCACAGTGCATTCCTTCAACTTGAAATTCAGTTATTGCCATTTCCTTTCACATCATTGCACAGAGTAGCTGAAAACAAATGTTCCAACTATTGCCATGATAAATATTGCAACGAACAGTGCAAGCAGCGCTTTTGGAATTTCTTCCTTGTTTGTTTCCTTGTACGCTACGTAGGCCATTTCAAAGCTCATCAACGCCACGCTTGCTATGAGGAACTGCATGAATAGCTGTAAGTTTACAAAGCGCATCATGAATCCAAGCATTGCACCCATTGTTCCGCCCATGAATCCGGCCATTACTCCTTCCATTCTACCGAGTGGCCCGCCACTTCTACCAATGGGTATTCCTACGATGAGGCCTGCAACAGTTCCGAGAATAGTTCCCATTAAGTAGTCTCCAGTTGGCAACGCGTAAATGACCCCGACAATTATTCCTGGTAAGTTTCCGTAGGTCATGCCGTTCATCATGCAGCACATTTCGCTGAGCCGCTCTTTTCTATTATAAACGTAGTAAAGCGACAATAGCGTCATTGCCATCATTGTTGCAAAAGCAAAAGCCCAAGGAATTAAGTCGACCATTTCAAAACATCACCATTCTATATATCTATTTTAGATATGTTATTAATAGATACATATAAATACGTTGCTATCTGAATACATATTCTAAATATGAAAATAACTAGTTTATCTAAGCTTTCGGTGCTTTTGCTGCTATTGCAAAAACCTTGTCATGGCTATGAATTGATAAAGGGAATTACTGAGAAGTTTGGCTATTCCGTTAGTCCTGGCCAAATATACCCATTTCTTTTTTCTCTAGTTAAGGCAAAGTTTGTTGCTGTTCAGAAAAAAGGCAACCGCGATAAGAAAATTTACGCCCTTACTCCTAAAGGTAGGGAATTTGCCAATAAGGTGGTTGAAAGTTTTGATGAATTAATCAGCCTTGCGGTTTCGAAAAAAGTCCACGTTTGCGCACATTGCCAATGCAAAGTGTTGGGAAGTAGCTACAGTGAAAAAATCAACGGAAAAAAAGTTTATTTTTGTTGTGCTTCGTGTGCAAAGAGCTTTGCGAGGCGTTAGTTATATATTTGGGAAAATTCAAAGTGATTATGTAGTAAATATGGTAAAAGTAATTGAAATTGCTCTGTTAGTATTCGTCTTAGCCGTAGTTGCAGCCATTCCATTTGTATTAGCACAGGGAACTGCAACAAACTCATCCCCTACTATTTCAAGTGGCTCTTCAATTCCAGTTGTAAATGGTGTGCAAGAACTTCGATTATATGCATCTTCATCTGGTTATTCAGTGTCTGCGTTTACTGTAAAGAAAGGCGTGCCAGTTAGAATTTTGTTCAGCGCAGACCAATACGCTGGCTGTGGCAAGCAATTGCTTATCCCTGCCTTTGGAGTTAACAAAATCATACAAGGCAGCGAAGAATCAACTATTGAATTCACCCCAGACAAAGAAGGCACTTTTCCATACCGCTGTTCAATGAACATGTTCAAAGGCACAATGACCGTAATCGCGTGAGAGACATAGAATTCAAATGAACATTTTACCCGTTCTTTCCAAGCCTAAATACTTAGCTATTTTTTTCGCGTGTTTCATTGTAGCTACAGCTGTTTACTTCATTGCAACTGGAACTTACGTAATTTCACTTGGCCAGTTTCTAGAAATCGCTGAACCGCTTCGCGTTGCGCTTCTCCTTGTAATTTCCTTACTAACGGCCATTGCTGTTACTTTGGCAGTTTATAAGAACGACCAGCCGCTTGTATGCAGCGCAAATGCACCTGGCTTACTCGGCAGCGTAATTGCCCTGTTTACAACTAGTTGTTCAATTTGTTTTCCACTATTGTTAAGCGCACTTGGAATCGGCGGCGGGTTTGCTTTGGCAGTTTCTCAAAACGCGGTACCGCTACAACTTGCAAGCATTGCTCTCCTGCTTGGTTCGATTTGGCTTTCGACGAAATAAGTTTTACGGCAGGAAGTCGCTGTTTTTTTCAACTGCTTGTTTGAACTCTTCTAGCAATTTTGAGCTTATTCTGTAATCGACTTTAAGTAGGTCAGATAGTATTTCTAACGCTTGTTTTCTTCCAATTATTTTGTTTTTTAGCAGTAGCTTGAGTATTCCAAGTGATCCAATTGGCACTAAGTTAAATCGCTTTGCAAAAACTCTGCCTTGGTGGTCATCTATTGCTACGAAGTCGGGTTTTTCTTCAATTGAAAGTGAAATAGTTGCTTCTTCTCCAGCGTCACTGGAAGGAATTTCAAAAATTCTGCTAGCTCGTTTTACGTTTATTTCTAGGCTATTGATTCGCTGTTGTATAATTTCTGCATCACGGGCTTTTCTTGCAATGCCTTTTTCAATAACTTCTTGGTAAACGGTTTCCTCTATTAACAAAGGCTTTTGGAATGCTTGTAAAAGTAGCGTTAAATGCCCCGTTTTAGCAAATATTATCAAAACAGACGAATCGCATATTGCGCTTGGCTTATACACTTAGATCCTCCCTCAAGTCCTTTTCATCGTAATGCATCATTATTCCACGTTTTGCTAACTCGTGGTTCATTTCCTCCCAACTTATCCCCGCAATCTCAGCTGCCCTTCCAGTAGAAGCCCTTTGAGCAACGTATTCAGAAATAGCTTTTTCAAGCAGAATCTCCTTCAAACCCTTTTCAAGTACGTAGCGATAGACAAAGCTAGTATCGCTCGTTGGCAGGAACTGCTTCACCTTCTCTATTCCTGCTATCTGCTTATCATCAACGCGCAAAGACACCGTTCTCACAACACATCACCAGATATTACAGTGCAATAACTGGTATTAAAGCGTTCCGGAAAGTTTTTTAGCGCGCATTTTGTACTACTTTCATGCGTCAGGTTAAACTAATGGGAGTTGCGCACACTAGTGGTTATTGGCACATGGCGTTAGAACCTAAAATCGAGGCGCTTACTAGTAAAACAAAGAGATTAGGGGTTGAACTTGCTCCATCTCACTTACTTCAATTTCAGTCTCAGATACAACACGAATTTTTGACACGATT
>JAUYPK010000012.1 GCA_030697615.1 Microcaldota archaeon
AATGGCGTTTTGCCGAAGATTTTTTTAAACGAATGAGTGTAGCCGCGTTTTTCAACTGAATACACTCCTAGTAAGGTAATTGTGTAAAACATTACTGGTATTCCAAATAACATGTAGAAAATCATGAATAGTCGCGAGATGGAGTGTGTGGGGTGCAAGTCTCCAAATCCGACTGTTGTAAGTGTGCTTACAGCGAAGTAAGTTGAGTCAATCCAGTTCCAACCCTCGACAAAATTGTAAAACACTGCGCCTATAACTACGATTACCAAAGTAATTCCAGCTGCTTGTACTATTTTTTCCTGTAAAGAATCCATATCTTATGTATGCAGTTACTGTATTTATTTCTTTTTAGCAGCGGCAAGTTAGATTTTCCAGTATTTTTTGTTTTTAATGAAGTTTTTTTGGCTGTCGAGTAAATCTGTGAAAAATTCCCCTTCTGTTTTGTGCAGCCTTGCTAATACGCGACCAGCTGTTTGTGGTCCTACGCCGTAAGTTTCCAATGCATAAAGCGCTTTTGCGCCGTATGCTGAGATAAGCGCAGTTGCTTTTACCGCTTCTTTAACATGTTCTTTATCCGCATAGTCGTTGAGTGTTACTTGGTTAGATTTACAATTGCCGCAGTTTATTGTGTCATTTAGTTTTAAGTCATTTAGCAGAAGCGTCGAGTTGTTCTTGCAGTAGTTGCAGTACAGGGTCACAGCTTTTTCTTTTAAGCTCTCTGCAAATGCTTTGAGCACTTCTTCTGTTGGCGCTGCTGGACTTATGAGTTCACTCATTCCGCCCATGTCTAATGCGCTTTTTGCAAGTGGACTCCATTTCTTTGAATAAACGTGTTTTACTGTGATGTTTTGGTTTGCAATTTCTTCTGCCACTTGCATTGCTTCTTCTAAAGAGAGGCGCGAGCGCAGTAGTTCAGAAAGCGTCTCTTTTATCATTGAATTGCTGGTAGGAAAAGCGGCTATTATTCGCGACATGCTTGCTGCGCTTGCATCCCATTTACGCGAGAGAAAGCCGAATCGTTTTGCAACGTGGATAAATTTGTGCCTAAATAAGCGTGTTGAAGGCAATGCGCTTTTCAAAACCATCTCGACTGTTTTTCCATCTAGTTTTTTCAAAACTTCTGTGATCTCTTTTCCGCCAACTGGGCGGGAAAATTCAAGCACAATGCTGTACGGAGAAGCGCGGGTTTTCAATGTTTTGTCACGTTGGCTAAGCATAAACGCAAGTGTCCTTGCAAGTGTTTCGTTTGCACGCAAGCCGTAAAATGAATGTATTATCATTACATTTTCCTCGACGTTTTCTTCAACTACGATTTCATTGCCTGGCAAGAAGAACTTCGCTTGAGTTTGTTGAAATTCGCTAAGCACAGTTTTTTCAGTTTCGCCGCACGTCGTTGCCTCTATTCTTCCGGCAATTATTTCAGCTACTCTTTTGGCGGTTTGCATTGTGACTGGAATCTCTTCTCCAACCCAGTCTGGAATAGCTGCGGTTATTTGTCCGGCCGCTTCTACAATAACTTCGCGTTCGTCCATGCTGAGTACTTTCCAGCTTCTCCCTTGCGCGATGAAAATGCCACCGGTTTCAATAAATTCAGATACAAACGCTTCGTCCAGCACAGCGACATTTTTTCGGGTTGCGCTGTCTTTGACAAAGAACCGCTTCTCGTCGGGTATTGTGCTTACATTTTCGTAGTAGTATAGCTTGGTGCGCATGCCTTTTGTCTGCAGGTAAACTTGCGAGTTTTCTTTACTGGTGTTGTCGGGTTTATCTTCTATTATTGTAATTATGCCGTTGTTGGATAGCTGTTGGCACACGCCGCGTAAATCTACAAGCGTGAGGTTTTGATATGAATACGCTTTTTGCGCCAGCTTTAGCACGCGTCCGATTTGAATCTTGTTATATTCTACGAGTACGCCGGCAATAAAATGCGCTAGTACGTCTAGTGCGTTGAAATGGTGGTCTGGCTTTTCAAGTTCTCCTTTTTGCGCTTGTTGGCAAAGCGCGATGCTTTCTGCAATGTCAACCTCGTCAGTTGGCAAAATAATGCCTTTTGGTTGTAAGAAATGCTTATGCCCACTTCGTCCAATGCGTTGCATTAAACGTGTAACGTGGCGGGGCGATCCGTATTGCACAACAACTTCAATTGTGCCAATGTCTATTCCTAATTCCAAGCTGCTTGTGCATACTATTGCCTTTACTTCCTGTTCTTTGAATTGCCGTTCTGTTTCAATCCGCACTTCTTTTGAAAGCGACGAGTGGTGTACTGATACGCCGTGCTTTAGTGACTCCACCGCGTATAGCCCGTTTGCAATGCTTTCTGCGGCGTAGCGTGTATTGACAAAAATCAATGCGCTTTTATGCTGGTGGATAATCTCTTCAATTCGCTGCATGCGGCTGATTGTAGTTGAAGGTAAGTGAAGCTGGGCTTTTAGCTTAGCTGCTTCGATTCCACGTGGTCGTGTAACGTATTCAACGCTTAAGTCTAGCTTTCGCTTTTGTTCAGTGTTGCACACTTTTGCATCGCTTGCAAGAAACTTTGCAACTTCTTCAGGCGAACCAATAGTTGCGCTTAGACCAATGCGTTGGAAATGCGGCGTCTTTTCTTCCAGCCTTGCAAGTCCTAATCCTAATTGTACTCCGCGTTTAGTGTCGTACAATTCATGAATCTCGTCTATGACTACTTGCTTCACATTGACAAGTGCATCGCTTAGCAGCGGCGCAATTAACAAACTTTGCAACGTCTCTGGAGTGGTGATTAAGAAAAGTGGTGGGTTGTCGCGTTGTTTTGCTCGTTCAGTGGCAGTTGTATCTCCGTGCCGTACAGCGATTGAAATTTCAAGTTGCTTGCACCATTTTTCAAAGCGTAACATCAAGTCCCGATTTAGCGCACGTAGTGGTGTAATGTAAATCGCTTGAATTCCCTTTAGTTTTTCTCCCTTTGCTTCGCTGGTTTTTTTTGCTTCAAGTATACGGGATAAGATTGGCAAAAGTGCAGTTTCGGTTTTTCCACTTCCAGTTGGCGCGATTACGAGTATGTTTTCTCCTTTTGTAATGGGCGGAATCGCTTGTTTTTGAATTTCGGTAAAGCCTGTGAATTCCCTTGCAGTGATTGCAGCCACTGCTGGGGCAAGTAGATGTCCAACCATAACGTTCTTTTATGCACTTGCAGCCGATTATAGTTTTTATATCAGTTAACTAATACTTTTACACATGAAACTCTCGTACTCTACAATTGTAAACGGAAACACGTTAGCATATCCGGGCAGAGTTGCAACTGTAATTCACCTTTCTGGTGGGCCTTTGAAATGCCCATACCTTCCAGCTGGCGAGAGCCAAGACCCAACTTTTTCTGAAGATACTGATTTCTTTGTAGATTTAATCACTAAGCAAACTGGGGAAGACGGGGAGACAAACGCAGTTGTCTTTGCTGGTTTAGAACCGTTGTGGCAAGGCAATGCAGTTTTGGAACTTTCAAAACGCTTGCGGGAACTAAGTTATTTTGTCAAAGTTGAAACAAGCGGGTTCTATTCCAACGATCTCCGTAACTTATCAACTGTTGCTAATTTTATTTCGCTGGACTTAAAACATTCGTTATCGCAAAGCGCGAAGTACAGCGAATTAATCGGCAGCAAAGTGAACTTTGAAGTTTTTCAAAGCAACCTCCTCACGTCGCTGACTTTTCTAGAGCATGGTAAAGCGTTCAAAGAAGTCAAAACCACAATTATTTCAGGCGTCAACGATTCGCCAGAAACAGTGGAAAGTATTGCCAAGCTTATAAAAAACTCGTGTGACCAGTACGCACTTTGCCAGTTTGTCCCGTGGCCTTTACCGTTAGCGGATGAAAAATTTGAAAAAATCAAGCCGCCAACGCGATTACACCTTTTGCAACTAGCGCAAGTTGCCCGCAAACATGCAGGTAGGGTAGTTGTCCGCTGTGTTGACAGTGAAGATCAAGAAGTGTTGCCAAAAGCAGAATCCAGGTAATTGGCTTATTGATATGTTGCGCGCGTCTTTTGACGACTAATTATTGCTTGAACATTATTGGCTTGCCTTTGCTTTCTCCTCCAGATGTGAAGAAATACGCCGCTACCAATATC
>JAUYPK010000026.1 GCA_030697615.1 Microcaldota archaeon
AGTTTTGAAAAACGTGGAAACTTCGACAAACGCGGCAGCGGGCACTTTGACAAGAGGCCGCGTGGCGATTTTGACTCAAAGCGACCACCGTGGAAAAGAAGGTAGCGGTTTATCTGGTTTTAAAAACTGCTAAGGTGTATCTTTTATTTGGGGGTTAGATTTCAATGCCAGTATCTATGACACAAGTTAAGGCTGCACTTAAGAAAGGCGATCTTAGCTTAGTTCACCATCTTTATAGAAAAGCATGTCAACTTGGAAAAGGTGCGGATTATTTATTAAAAGAAGGTTATCCTCTGACTGCTGCGGATTTATTTGCTGAAGCAGGTATGCATTTGGTTGGAGGTAAAAGATTATTAGATGCTGGCGAAGAGGATGAAGCTAATAGGCTGTTTACCTTGGGTCGCGTTCATGCCGAAGGGGCAAAACTTCTTTTAAACGCAGGCCACTTTCGTTTAGCGGGTAAGCAATTTAAGCGAGCTGGTATGTATGAAGAATCTCGTAAGGCATATCGCAGTGCAGGAATTTACTGAAGTAAAGTTCGGCGAAGTGAAATTGCTAATTGAACCGCAGGTTTACAAGCCGCGTGAAGACTCTTTTCTACTAGCGGCAGCGGTTGAAAAGTTCGCAAGCGGAAATGTGCTGGACATGGGCACTGGTTCGGGAATACAGGCTATTGTCGCTGCCAAAAAGAAAGAAGTGATGCAGGTGACTGCGGTTGACGCAAGCGAAAATGCGTTGAAATGCGCAGAGGCAAACGCTGTTTCAAACAAAGTGAAGGAAAAAATAAATTTTATTTGTAGTAACTTGTTTGAAAACGTTGACGGAATTTTTGACACGGTTATTTTCAACCCGCCTTATGTTCCAGTTGAACCCGAAGAAAAACTAGATGCAGAAAGCATGGCTTGGCATGGCGGTAAAGATGGGCGAAGTGTGCTTGAGCCTTTTCTTGATACTTTTTCACCTTTTGTTTCTCCAGGTGGGCAGCTGTTGCTTTTACAAAGTAGCTTGAACGACTTGGAAAAAACTGAACGTAAATTAAAAGCGTTGAAATTTAGCACGGAAGTTATTTCGACTGAGGCGTTTTTCTTTGAAAAGATACACGTACTGCGTGCTTTGAAGCTTAAACTGTAGTTCAAGTTGCCATTTGGGCAAAATATAGCCTGCTTTTTTTCTTTTTGTCCACTTTTTTAGCAGGTTTGTTTAAGATCTTAGTTTGACCCACGTTTCTTGGTTTTACAAATGCTCGGAATGATTATCGCTGCTTTAGGAAGTTTTAAATACTATCTGTTTAATATCCTATTGATATCAATTCCCCAGCGTTTATTTCGTGGGGATTATGAAGTTGTGTTTTCAAACCATGCATTGAGACGTATGGTGGAGCGTAGAATTTCGTGGGAATTGGTTAAGAAAACTGTTTTCGAAGGCAAGTTTGAACGGTTTGGCGATAATCGCATTAAGCTATCAAAGCGGTTTAATGATGGGGCGATTATATGCGTTGGTGTTGTGCAGAATAGTGAAATATGGGTAGTTACAATTGAAAGAGGTTGGTGAAATGCAGTGTACTTGTGGTAGTGTTTTTGAAAAAGTTCGGTTAGTTGCGCCGGAAGGATTTGAATATGAGGCTTTTAAGTGTCCGAAGTGTGGTGAAGAGCTTCTAAATATGATTCAAGCTGAGTTCTTTGCAAAGACCCTTGAAAAAATTTACAACGTTTCCTTGTCTAAATGGGGTGAGTCGCTGGCGTTGCGTATTCCTGCGAGTATTGCGAGGAGTTTGCACTTAAAACCCAAGCAAAAAGCGCGCATAATTCCGGACAAAAACTCTTTCAGAGTAGTGCCGGTTTAGATGTGGCTATGTTTTATTTCTTCGTTGCTTAGTTTTTTCTATGGCTAAAGTTTCCAAACACGAGCGTATTGCAATAAAAAAACACGAGGAGCTCATTAAGTTGCCAGTTGTTGGCTTGCGTTTAGTTGACCACAATTTAATGCACGAATTAGACAAAATGGTAGCGCACGGCACTGAACTCAACGTAATTGACGAGTTTTTTCCAGATAAACCCGGATACCTTCCGCGGCCATGGAGTGCGTTTGGTGGCTTACAGCTGTACTGGGGTTCTTCGAGATATGGCGTGCGAAACGGTTTTGATCATTTGACTGCAATGACTAACACTGGCGCGCATATTGAACGGTTTTGGAATGTTATTGAAACTTATTTTGGCTATAAAGGAAGAAGCAGCAAAACTGGCTTAAAAGGTAGGCAAGGTTTTGAACGTTTTAAAAAAGATTTACTTCAAAATAAAGATTTATGCCGAGTTGTTGGATTGCTTCCTGACACTTCTGATCCAAAAGAAGTGCAAAGAATAGCAAAAAGTTGGGATCCTGCAGATTGGCATCAAGGGGCTGCAAATTCCATGGTTTTTTATGCCGCGCATCATGCTAGAACCTTGCAGCAACTCTTTGGCAGGCAAAGTGAATATGGTAAAAAGCCAGGTGAAAAAATAGCGCTTATCCGAGCAGTAGCTTATTTCTTATCTGGAGACCACTCACCTCATAGTGCACCACTTAAAACAAATTTCTCAAGAATTGCAAATTTTGGCAGGCCTTATGATTACACTGCAGCTGCGTTCATACATCCAAGAAATATGGATAGTATTGATGTTTACGGCTGGCGACATGTAAAGCGCGGAAAAGAACTTCCAATTGCTGGAATGGTGGTACTGGAACCAACAACACATGCGGCTACTGACGCAGCTAAAAGAATGCTTAGCCACCTTAGAAAGAAAAAGAGATTAAAAGAAGCTTTTCCAGTTTACGACTATCGATTTAGGCGAATTTGGCCGCCTATAAGTTCGCAGGAGAAAAAGACCGACGCGGTTACTTGAAAACTTTCAGTACATCCGCCACGTGTGGAAAAGTGTAGTCGGCTTCTGGATATTTTTCATCGCTCCACACCAAGGCGGTTTGCATTCCAAGTTGCTTTGCAGGGACTAAATCCGTGTAGACGCGGTCGCCGACGAAAAGAATCTCTTCTGCTTTTACTTTGGATAGTTCAACCACTTTTCTAAAGCCGCCTAGGCTTGGCTTTGGTCTGCCAACTTGTTCAATTGTCAAAATGTACTTGAAAATCGAAAGTGGAATTTTCATCGTCGCTAGTATTTTTTTTGTCTCAACAAGCATGTTATCTGTGAAGATGCCGTGCGTTACGTTTAGTTTAGAAAATTCTTTAAACATTTCCACAGTGCGCTTTTCACTTTCGAGATAAGTAGTAACTTTCAACTTATTACGGTGGCTATGCCAGTACTCTTTTGGCTTTCCAAGCGAAGCAAAAATAGCAGAGTGACTGTTTAATTCAGCGTAAAGCGTTTGGTATTCTTGCCAAGTTTCGCTATTTTCACGTTTGTTGGTTAACTCCGCGTATAACTTTAACCGCAGTGCATTAAGTTCCTTTTCAAGCTGTGGAGTAGGGCGGTAAAGTGTTCCATCTAAGTCCCAACAAACGTGCTTAATCATTTTTATTTTTTCACGAGCCGAAAAGATTTCCCTTTGGCGTGGCTGACTGTTCACTTCCACCTTCTGGCGGCTTCTTTTGTGTAAACTTCCACACAAAGTAACCAACAATCATCAACAGAATCACGCCAATGAAAATGTTAGTGTTGTCGCTGTTTGTGTTTTGCGGCGCTGGATTATTTTGAGTGTTGCATTTATCAAGCGCCTTTTTAACCTTGTTCAATTCGCTTTGAACAAGCGTAACGTTGCCAACCACTTGGACAAATTTGTTGCCCTGCTGTGCCGCAAGCGTAGCTTGCCAAGTTTTTTCAAGCTCAGTTACGGTTGTACAATCTAACACTTCTGCTTTTCTATTAAGAATGTCCTGCACGCTTGCCTTTACGCTTTCAACTGCATTGTCACTGTCAATTTTTTGCTTGCGGTACAAGTAGCTCTGCACTGAGTCATTGACGCTACGTTGTGCTTGTGGAGACTTTACGCCTTGAAATTCGTCAAACGCGTTTTCCAGCGAAGTTATCGAAGCAAATTGGTCAAGCCCAACGTTAAACGCAGTTTGTAACCCTGGTCTGAATAAACTTTGTTCAACTCCTTTTTGAGTTAATCCATTTGACGTGTTTATAACCGCTTTTTGATAATCTTCCCCAGTTTTTACCATTGCGACAAGCGCTTTAAAAGTTGAGTTGTAACGAATTACAAACGCTTCTAGCGCAGTGTTAGAATAGTCACTTTCAAACATCTCCTGCGTGTCTAAGCCACTGTCAATTTCGTCGCCTAGCCTTTCAACTGAAAGTGTAAATTGTGAAAAAGAATTTTGTACTGTTAATATATTTTCATCTACGCGTGACAAGCTTGTTTCAACGTCTTCAAGGCTCGTTTCAGCTTGGTCCCTTGCAGTTTTTCCGCTTTGAAGTGCAGAGTTTACCTCTTGAAGGGAAAGCTCCTTTTCAGTTACAAATCCTTGTATAAATGCTTGTTTTAAGTCAAATGAATACACTTTGGTTAAGACATCTTGGCTTTCAACTAACAGCCCAGTTTCTGCATCTACAAC
This sequence comes from Microcaldota archaeon, assembly GCA_030697615.1. Classification (GTDB taxonomy): domain Archaea; phylum Micrarchaeota; class Micrarchaeia; order Norongarragalinales; family UBA8480; genus JAHFHC01. The sequence goes on from JAUYPK010000026.1 coordinate 4,553, forward strand.
TACAATTAAGTTCTTCGCCTCGGCATTGGTCTGGGGGTGGAAGTAAACAACGAAGTACTGCCGTCCATCAACTAGAAACGGCCGGTTTACAATAGACGCTTCTTCACTTTGACGCAGGTAAACCGAAGCAGCTTGAATAGCTTCTTCGCTTGGTATAAGCGCCCCAATTAGCGGAATTACTAAGCTAAGTGCAAAAAAGCTGAATATGATTAGACTTTTAACGTTCATTTCCCTCAATAATAAATATCTCTTGTAATGCTTAATAAATCAATCTAAATCAATCATTGCATTTTCCGGTTTTATTATGGAGTTCACTTCGTCGCGCAAAGTAAGAAATCCCTTGCCTGTAAGGGTTGTATTAGTAGAGCCAGAGCACTCCATGAATCTTGGCATGGTTGCAAGGGCGGTGAAAAACTTCGGCGTAGTGGAATTAGCGCTTGTAAACCCACAGTGCAAAATTGACGTAGAGGCTGTGAAGTACGCCAAGCATTCCAAAGAAGTGCTGGAAAACGCCAAAATTTACAAGACGCTTAAAGATGCAGTGAAAGGTTTTGACTTAGTTATAGGTACTACTGGTGTAGTGCGACGGTTTACTAGTTCTTTGAAAAATTGCGTGCCGTTGCCAGTGTTGCAGCCACTTGTAAGCGGAAAGCGAGTAGCTTTGGTTTTTGGCCGCGAAGGAATTGGCCTAAATGAAAGTGAACTTATGCAATGCGACGTTGTTACGCACATCCCAGCTGACAAGGCGCACCCTGTGCTTAACTTATCCCATTCAGTTGCAGTTGTGTTATACGCTTTGTACGCGTCTCGCAATGAAAAGCCGCTTTTCAAAACTGCAAGTGTACAAAACGTAGAGTACCTGGAAAACATGTTTTCGCAAGTAGTTGACAAGCTGCAAAGCGATACTTTTCCTAAACTCCGTAATCCTACAAAAGCAAAAATTGCGTTTAAACACGTCTTAGGTAGAAGTAACGTTGCAGATAGTGAAATGCAAGTTCTAATGGGAGTTTTTTCCAGAATCCGCAGACAGTTGTATGGCGTTGGAAATCAACGGAACAAGTAAAGTGCAAGTGCACTTACTGCTATTATTGCAATTAACGCAGTTATAGCTGCCCACATCCACACTTGGTTTACATTTGTTTTAGGTGACTCTATGTTGGTTTCAAACCGTTGTTCTAGCGGCTTGCGTTGGTGTAGCTCTTTTTGGACAGCTGCGTGAATCGCTTTGCTAATGTCTTTTGAACTCCACCCATAGCCGCGTTGCTTTACGTCTTTTTTAATTTGTGCAATTGTCTTGCCTTGCTGTAATTCTATGTGGATGAACTCAGCGAGTTCACTAGTTTTTGTCATAAAAGATTTTACCACATCGTGTGTATATTTAACCTATGCAACTTTATGAGATTTGACTATCCAATTATCTTGTCAAACGTTAGTTCGTAGTTGCCCTGCTCTTCGTCTCGCGGCCATTGCATTTCAAAGTTACGTTTTACACTTGAGTCTGAACGAGTTGTTGCGTTTATTCCAGTTGTTGCAATTGGAATTCCTTTTTTCTTTATGCTGACGTCTCCAATTACTAGTTTGTCGTTTTCACGCGATGAAAATGAACACGTGCCTTGCACGTAGAGCACATTTTCTTCTAGTTCTTGTGGGAAGATGTTACGGTTTCCAAACAAGCCAAAGAACTCTGGTTTGGAAAGAAACTCGCTGTTTACCTTGCACTCGGCTTTTGTGCCTAGTTGTTGATAAGCGAAAAATCCAAGGACTAGTATCACTGCACCGATTATTGCCCATTGGACGTATTTACTTTCCCCACTGCCTTTTCCGCTGCCAAGGAGTTTTGGAACTTCATTTAAAGTTGCTGTGAAGAGTTGCCCTATGCCGTTTGGCGACTTCATTTTATCCATTGTGTCGCCAGTTGACTCTGCCCAGTCTTTTTGCCGCGCTGGAATTGCGTCGCCACCAGTCGGATAACCCAAGCAGCCGTCGATTTCAAACTTAAAACTATCCCCTGCTACATCTACCCAGAGGCGGAAAAATGGAATGTAAATTTTTGAAACCGCTGAAATCACAATGTTTTCGCGTTTTGCTCCAAGCATATTGGCGATTTTTACAGTTGCAACTTTTTCAACTTCTGATTCTTTTATGTTGGTTGGCTCAACGTCTACGTCCATTCCCTCTGGCGTTTTCTTCTCGCGTTTCACTGGCCTTTCTAAAATTGCAGGTGCAAATTCGTTTATTTCGCCAGTGTTTGCGTTCAATGCGGCTTTGCCTGGCGGTGCGCCGCCTTCGGCGATTACGTCAAATGAAAAAATGTAAAACGGCGTGTAAACCGTAATGATGTCACTTAAATCCATCTTCTTCCAGCCCTTGCGCTGTACTTCTTTTTGCACTATGCCAATCGCTGCCTCTGGGGTTAATTCCATTTTCAAACCAGGCGCATCTAAAGAAACCATGTTATTACAATCCCAAGAATAAGGACGATTTGTTTTAAATGCCTTGTTGGCCGCATGTTTAGCCTGGACTTATGTCGATGCAGATCCGTCTTCCAACTTTAGAAATAGAAATTTCTTCGTCTCCCTTTATACCTAATGCCCTTTCAATATCACTCGGCAACCTAATCACGGTTCCACGTGCGCTTTTTGAAAGTTTGCGGTAAAGCTTAAGCGGTTCTCCCCACAAACCAAGCTTGCGTGCCGCTTCAATCATCTTCTGCCCTTCTTTTTCACCAATAAACTCCTCGCCGCACTTAACACATCGCAGCCCTTTTTCAATAAATACATAACCTTCAATCTCCGAAAGTATGTCTTCGACTACGTTCATTTCTCCTTTACAACTCGGGCAACGCTTTGTCATTGTTATTTATAATTTGTCCGTTGATTTATACTAACATGGCCCGCTCACCTATACATCGGCTTGCTGAACAGATTCCGGAACATGGGTTGCTGCTTCACGGAACGCTTGCTAGTAATGTTTCGGATATAGCTGAAAATGGACTGGTGCCATCGAAGCGTTACCTCTTACCTATTCCTAGAGTTTGGTTCGTAGCTATTCCTCCAAGAGAACTCGCTCTAAAGATGCAACCACGCGAACTTTTCAAACGCACTTTAGCCAGCGCAGTAGACGCTAGCCGTTACGCCACGCAACACTTTTCAAAAGATAACTTGCCCGCAGTTATAATTAGTCGTGCAAATAGGAACCAAGCATTGAAATCAAAGCTTTGGCTGGCAACCGAGTACGTTTTTGGCAGGCCTTATCCTGAAAATTTCCACCACCAAACCGCTTTTAAAATTCCTCGCGATCGCGTAATGGAAACCGTACAAGTAACCGCAACTGAATTTGACAAAATACGTGCTAGATATTCAAGTGAATTTGACGTTGGAATAAGAGCCGCTGTTAGAGACTTACTTGCGCGTAAAATTTTAAAAGCGTTGAAAGAAGTAATTGAACGCGGTTCAAAGCTGGAGC
>JAUYPK010000044.1 GCA_030697615.1 Microcaldota archaeon
TTTGCCCCGTCGCTTTCCAATAAACTTGAACGGATAATCATCAACGCTTGCTTGAAATCATCGTTGTACTTACCCCAATTGTAAGCAAGGACGTCTAAACCTTCTTCAACCGAAAGGTATTTTCCAATTTGCACGTCCCAAATTAGTTTTTTCATATCCTCCGCTATTTTGCCCCTGCCGTGAGTAGATGTAAATTCAACCGCTTTTTCAAGATTAGGCGTGAGCCGCATGCTTGAAATCATGTAGTTTACAATTTCAGAAACGTAACCCAACGCAAGCGTTTGTTCGCGTTTAGCTTCTTGCTGTGGGTGATATGCAATTAACATAAACGCAATTAGCGGAAGCATAAACGCAAACAGGGAACCAATTAAGAAAAATGGATTTGTATAGTCTGCCCCAAATGTAATTGCCAAAACAAGAACAACAAAAATAGTTGCAATTAAACCAAGGATCATTGCGCCGATTTCAGCTGCGCGGAATTCAGAAGCAGTTACCTTGTAATTCAAAAATTCAAAAAGCTCCTTTTGTTCCAGCGTCAGTTTCGCACCTTTGCCGTAACTTGAAAAGTGCTTGTTGGCAAAATTTATAAATTTAACAAACCAGTCAATGCGCGGCTTCTCAACGTAAACCCTAGTGGCCTTTTCACCGCTGTACAAACTACGAGTTTCTTTCTTGGCAGGCATAATAACAATAGGAATTCAAGCGAGGTATAAATACGTAGTTGATTAACTTGTGTGAATGGGCAATCGAGTGTACCCGTTTAACAATTCGTATTTCTTTCCAAAAACTTTACCATGAATGTTTTTACCCCAAACTTTTCAGCCCAATTACTTCTTTTGCCAGTACGTTGTCAACCCACTGTTGCCAGTCTTTTACTAGTTCGCTGTGGTCAACTTTGCCAAATTCATCCCGCTGCTTTTCAGCAAGGAGCATCAATTTACCATGAGCACGAATGCTGTTCTCTGCTTCAAGTATCTTTGGAATGCCATGCTTGTTCTTCACGTCAACTAAGTACTGTTTACTAGCAGCGCGTGTAACGATTTCGTTCCAAATCTCATCATAACCTATGCCGCGGTTGCGCATTACTTTTTTGATCCATTCGCTGTTCTTAATGTCATCGCGGAATAAGTCCATGTTGTCCTTGTTTGCGTCGAACATCATCCAATTAAGAAAGCCATTTTCTTTGCCTGGGTCTTCAGTCCAGTCTTTTTTCACTTCAGTGATTTCAATTAACCTACGTTGGCGTTTCAACGAGCCTTTGAAACGAATTGGTGCAGCTACTACTACCATATCAGTTGCCTTGAAGGACGTTGTCGGAACGCCTAAGTCGTTTACTACCCGATCCCAGATTGAATATGCGCTTTCGCCGTGGATTGTTCCCATAACTACGTTTCCAACTGCACCAACACGCATAGCTTCATAAAGTGCGCGAGCTTCTCCACTGCGTACTTCTCCGACGATTAATACCGAATCTCCTAAACGTAGCGCTGTACGCAGCGCATCTTCTGCGCTTACTTCCGCATCGCCTTGGCTGCCGAGAGGTGGGCGAGTTTTCAAACGCTGGATATTGAAACCAAGCTGCTTGAGCTGTGGGATAGGTAATTCTTGGGTGTCTTCCTGAACAATAATACGTAAGTTCTGTGGGATTTCTTGCATCATTGCCTGCAGCATTGATGTCTTACCTGCTCCACGACTTCCAACTATTAACATTGACGCTTGTGCATCTACAAAATATGAAAGTAAACCTGCAGCAAGTGCTGGCATCATTTTAAAATCTACAAATTGCGCCAGCGTCCATGGAGTGTCCTTATGTAACCGTAGTGCAAAAGCTGTGCCGTCAACTGAAAGTGGTTTTCCAATTGCAGCGATACGTGTTTGTAAATCAACTAAGTCAAAGTCCAAAATTGGATGCGCTTCGTCAAAAGGCCTTCCTGACAATGCACGAAAGCGGGAGACAGTTGCCTTTGCCTCTTCCTCTGAAAAAATGATGTTAGTTTGGCATTGGCCGTACTTAGAATGAACTAAATAGATTGGTTTGTTGCCAAGCGGCGAGTCTATATAAACGTCCGTCAACTGGCGGTCAGAGAGGAGAAGTTCAAGTATGCCATAGCCAATTGTATACCGCGAGACAATGGTTGCGAGGTCTTCTTTTTCCTCTACGGTTAACTCGATGTTATTTTGTGCTGCGATGTCTGTAATTGTCGCTACGTAAACTTTACGGAAATATTTCCTTGCTTGTTCCATGTCCATGAAGCCCACGTTTGTTGGCCTGTGTCCAGCAACTACTTCTTTTGTTTTTTGCAGGAGGAAATACTTCTCCGGTGGCAACGTGTATTCGGGCGGATTGATGTAGTAAAGATACTCCACTTTTTCAGGATGGCGGTAAATGTAAACCTTTGAACCAAGCACCTCGTACTGGTCAACTAATTCAAGCGTCTCTGCACCGGTGAAAAAAATCCTACTTCCAATAAACGACGGCTTAATTGCACTTTCAAACAACGAGTGGTAAATCGCCCTTCCCTCGGGCATTTTACCAATCTGCGCCAAGTATTGCTTGCTTTTCTTAATCATCGGCGTAGCATCATATAAGTTCTTCATGAATTGCAACGTACCAAGAAAAATCTTCAAATCCACTTGGTTTGTCTCGTCGCCGGCCTCCTGCACTTTTTGATAACTAACTGCGCCGTCTTTAATCAACTTAATTAAATCCAAGTAAGATTGAAAAGGGTCAACGTAAGTTTGGTTCACAGTTGCCAACACAGCGTCATGCCGCGCGGATAGCACTTTTTTATCCGTTGTTGATGAGCCAAGGTGAGATGGACTCCAAACCGTTTCGGTTTCCATTTTTGTAATAAGATCTGCGATGCTCTTGAGCATGTTTGTCTGCTCTTCGTTGTAAATTCGCTCGTAGTACTCTGCAAGTACAATTTCGTCCGCTTCGTTGCTTTGTAGTTTTTCAATAACGTCGCGCATAACTTGGGGATATGCAGCTAAATCTGGAGATACACTTGCGCCTTTATAGTCAATAATCAAAAGCCGTTTGTTTCCTTCTTGCTTTACAACAAATTCGCCGAGTGCCATTTAAATATCAAAAAAAGAACGGCGGCAGTGTATTTTAACCTTTATTCCTTTTATTATTTCTATGATTACCCGTGTGATTAAGCCTATACAAATCGTCCGCGTAACTCCTTTGAAAACTGTATCTGAAGATGAAAGGGGCAGTAACGTAGCTCTTTCAATTAGACCGACGACGGATTTGCTGCTTATAAAGAGAAAGAAAGGAACAGTTAGCGGTGAACATTTCCACGAGGGCAAATCACCCGAGAAGAACCCGGAAACGCATATTTTGGTGTCCGGCGAAATTGAGCTTTATTGTAAGGATTTGAAAACAGGCGAAACGTTTCGCGAAGTGATATGCGCCCCAGCTTTAATTGAGATTTTTGCCAACGTGTGGCACAAAGTAACGGCGTTGACTGACATAACTTTTCTTGAGCTTAACTCAATCGAACAGCATAAACTCGACACTGTCCGTTGTCCAGAGCCAAAAACGTAATTTACTTAGACAGCGACGACGCGTTTAAAGGACTGCCAAACGTAGGTTTTGTTTACTCAAGCACAATACTCGGCTTTAACGGCACTGCTCGTTCTTTCTTTTCGCTGATACTTTTTTCTTCGCGTTCAATAGTTATTGATAGCATTAGGTCTTTTTCTAGGAAACCTTTTGCTGAAGTAAGCGCGGTGAATTCGTCCGCTTTTTTCACTTTTTTCTCTTGCAACGCGTAGAAGTGCCGCTCGAGGTGCTTTTTCAGCGATTCAGAAACCAGCGAGGCAGTTGCTTCTTCAAGCGTTTCTTTTTTCAGACCGGCAAACATCTCCTTCCATTTTGCATCGCTTGCAACAATTAATCTGCACTTTGTCACCTTGATTTGCTTCCGCTGCACCATTTCTTTTATTTTCCTCACGTCGTCAACAACGCTTTTAATGTAATCCTCACGTTCTTCGCTTTCAGGCTTGATTAGTTTCTCTTCAACTTTTGGCCAGTGTGACAGCGAAACATAAGTTTTGTTTCCAAGCTTTTCGTTTAACTCTTCGCAAGAATGCGGAATCAAAGGCGTTAACAGTAGTATCCACTTTTCAGTGATGTGTTTCGAAGCGGTAATTTTTTCAGCTTCGCTTGCGCGTTTGAGAAAATACTCCCAGTCGTTAAGCATTGCAAATACGGCGGTTTGTGCATAGTTACGTAACTCAAACTTCTCCAAGCTTTCAGTGCATTGTTTTAAGCAGCTTTCAAATTTACTTATGATCCATTCGGTAAGTGAAGTGTTTTCCCCGCCGTTTTGTTTTGAAAGTTCAACTGCGTTTTCCAACGCCGCGTAGAGTTTGTTCAGGGATTTGCGTGAGTTTTCCACATCCGCCCTCCTGAAATCTAACACACTTGCAAAATCTGCAGTTGCAACTGAA
>JAUYPK010000045.1 GCA_030697615.1 Microcaldota archaeon
TTGTTCACTAGCAACGTCGTTACCCCGGGCAAAAAAGCTGCGCTGATGGCGTTTATAAGAGAAGGGCAAGGTAAGTATGTTGGCGAATTAGCCGCTAGAGCCAACACTCCATTAAGGCGCAGAGTTTTGCCACACTTGCTCCATGCAATGGCTGTGCAGCCTGGAAAAATAGCAGTTGTACTTAAACAAGTGGGGTATGGACACAAAGAAATTGCCAAACAGCTTTTTGAGCTACCACGCGTGCGACAAATCGACACTCCGCTCCGTGGAAAAGTGCAGCGTTTTAACGAAATGACTAATGAAGGCGCAAAAATTATCTCTAGCCTTAGGGACGCGGGTTTCAAGCAAAGCTCACACATTGCAGAAGCGCTTAGTGGAATTGATTATCCGCCTCAAGAAATAACGCGTACAATGTTATCCAGTGGTTACAAACCTAATGAAGTTGCACTTGGACTTATGCACATAGACGCTCCAAACATTGGCAGCGTGTTGCATGCTGTTTTAGCTTCGAGATCTACTACTGCTAATAATCCCAAGAAGAAAAATCGGTTAGGCGCACTTGTTGCAGCGGCTCTAAATTCAGTTGGAGTTGAACACAGCGAAATCGCAAAGACGCTCCAAGAGGGTGGACACAGTGGCAGAGCAGTGGTAAACCATTTGCAAGCAATTGGCTTAACAAAGGCGGGGGAGGTTGCAACTGCGTTGCATGAAGGCGGAGGATTTTCAGGCGAAGATATTGCAAGGGGAATGATTGCTGGCCGTTATTCATCAAGAGAAGTTCTAACCGCACTTAGGGATTTATCAGTTTCAAACGCAAGCGACGCCTTGCACAAAGCACTTGCGTTTGAAAAGTACCGCGGAAAAGACGAGCAGAAATTAGCCAACGAGTTCACAGACGCGTTGAAACACATTAAGCTTAACCACGTTGCAATTGCAGCTGTTCTTCACGAAAAAGGCTATGCTGCCAATAAGATAGTAGCCGCTTTGAAAGCAAACGGCTTTACAAGCCCAGCTGATGTTGTAGACGCTTTGAAAAAAAGTGGTTTCGACGATTTTCAAACTGCTAATTATATGTCTGGAGAATTTACTAATGACGCTATAGCAAAGGGGCTTCAGGCCAATGGTGTAAAAGATATTTCGGCTACTATTCATAAAGTGTTACAAGTTACTAAATATCCAGATCCTTCAAGCGGCGTTAAGTTGTGTGGGGATTTAGCAAGTACGCTTAAGTCGCTTGGTTACGATCACCGTAAAATCAGTGCTGAGCTTAGGGCTCTTGACTATGGCGGCGAGGTTATTGCATCTGTTTTGCGAAACAATAATTTTACCTCTGTAGAAGTGGCAAAGGCACTGCGGCATGTTAACTATAACTCGAATGACATTGCGCATTTTATGCTTAGCTCGGGTTACCCGCCATTACAAGTTGCAATTGAGCTAAACGCCTTGTCGCTTCCTAATATGGGTGCAGCGCTTCACAATGCGCTTGTAAAGAAATACGGCGGAGATAATGTTGAAAAAACAAGTGGGTTAACTGCTGGTGTTTTGAAAGCGGTTGGTTTTGACAATTTAGAAATTGCACGTAGTTTATTTGACGCTGGCCATGACTCTAATGTGATTGCCGCTTCGTTTATTGGCGTTGGTGTTAAAGACGCAAAGGAAATTTCCCACTCGTTATATTCCGTTGGGGTTAGCCATGCAAAAGTAGCAGAGGCTCTTCTTTCTAATAAATTTTCACCAGTTCAAGTTGCAGTTGAACTGCATAGTGGCGGTGCAACGTATGGCGAGATTCAACGCGTCTTAGCAAAAGGAAATGTTTCAGGCAGTCAACTAAACAATGCGCTTGAAGCAATTGGTTTCAATAAGTAATCTGTCCGCCATGCGTTTGATTTTTTTACCGCGCAAAGCTATTTATATGAACTGCGTGTCTTGTCTTTAGTAGATAGCCAGCGCGTTAAGTTGATGTTAGCAAAGTTAGTATTTAGTTATTTTAGGGTTTTTGTTTTATGATTCGTACTTTTTCAGATTTCAATGAGTTTAGAAACGCGGCAACTGAGCTGGGCTTAGAGATGGACTTGCAAGCGTTGACTAACTTAGATGTGCTGTTCTTTGAGAGTTACGAAAATTTCTTAATTCTCAACGTGCGGGACTACGGTGAAAATCCAAATAACCTTTTGATTCTTGGCAGGGAAGATAGTTTGCTGTACAGCCAAAAGCAGTTCACTGCCAAGGACTACAAGTTGTTTCGTTTGTCAATGCGTGAGCCTTTTGGCGAGAGCAGCGTTATAACTTTTCTAGCGTTGCGCGACGTTATGGATAGTTATTCAATTCGATTTGAACAGCTTCACGCTGAGCTTGACATGGTTGACCGTACGCTTGATGTTGACAAGCTTGATGACATTGGCAAGGCGTTTAGGAAATTCCAGGATAAGCTTGAAGACTTTGTAGACTTGTTGATAAAATTACGCGATAGGAAAGTGCCGCAGGTTAACACGAAGTATATTTCTTATGATTATAATGTTTTAACTGGAAAAGCGCAGCATATTTTGGACAGGACGAAAAATCAGTTAAGTAGGATGAGTGGGTTGAGAAACGAGTTAGAGGTTAAGGAAACCCGCGTGTTGAACAAACGCATTGAAAATTTGTCTGAAGTTGTCAAGCGGTTAACAGCGATTACGATTATTTTAATGATTCCAAATATCATCAGTGGGTATTTTGGAATGAACATCCCGCATTATTTTGCCACTTTGCCAAACCCTGAATTGGCGATCATAGCGCTAACTGCAGTGTTGATGTTAGGTGGAGCAGCTTTCCTCAAATGGAAAGACTATTTTTAAGCGCTTATGGCAACTTTGCTGTTTTTTACAAGTGTAATTGCTTTTTCAACTTCTCCCTCGGAAAGTAGCGAGAATAACTCCTCTTCTTTTTCCAAGTTGAAATTGTTGCGTTTTAGTTTGTCTTTCAACACCGCTATTCCTAACTCGGCAACGCTCTTCTCCTCGGTTTTTAACTTGCGTAGAAGCTCAATTTTTTCCTTCAATGTTTCAAGCACGTCGAATTCCTTGTCAATGTAAACCTCTGCGTTTTCAAAGCCACTTGCTAAAACCGTTGCGTCAATTGCGCTTGAATTAATTCCTTTTGCAAGTGAACCACGCAGTTTTATTTTTACTAGCGGAAGCCTATTTTTTTCATCTTTATTTTGCAATAGTATTTCTCCTACTGCTGTTTCCACCGCTTGTTTTACAGTTTCACCAGTTGCGTTTTCAACCTGGATTTCTTTAAAGAACAACGGCCGCGAGTCAATGTAAATATATTCATAATGTTTTGTAGCTGTGTCGTAGAGCCAAAAACCTTTTTTTTCCATTTCGTTTTTTCTCATCTGTGTTATTACGGTGCTTCCGGGAATCAAAAGTGTCTTGTCGCCGTTTTTTAATTCACGTCGCCAGTGAATGTGGCCGTTTACGTATAAGTCAAAGCCAAGTGGCAAGTCGTTCAAGGAGATTCCAGACGCCATTGGAATAACTTCTTTCAGCGTCTGGTGGAACATGAAAATGTTAAAGCAATTAGGCTGGGCGGTGAAGTTTGCCGCTTTGATAACTTGCTCGGCATATTCCTCTGGAACTCCGGCCATTCCAATAATCGCAACTCGTTCGTCGTTTTTTTCAACTGTAACGTGCTTATTGTGACAATTTACAAGCATTCCGCCGCTGTCAAGCAAGTCAACAACGTTCACCAACCCTTTTGTGCGGCGCTCGTGTGTGCCAGGAATTGCAATTACTGGGTTGTTCTCGTAAGTTTTTTCGCCTTTTGTTATCTTTACGCTGTTGTGCTTTGCTGCCATTTCTTCGCTGTGTTTTTTAAAGAGTTTAATTGAGTCATTTACCACTTCTTGTTTTGGCACCCGTACGTCGAATAAGTCGCCTGCTGCGATTATGCAGTCGGCAACTTCGAGAGCTTTTGCTAGTGCCATGGCTGCTTGGGGTAACGCATCGTCGCTGTAACCAAGGTGATAATCTGAAGTAATTGCGATTTTCATAAAGTAATTTAACGCCCAGAACGTTTTAATAAAACAGCTGTGTTGACATATAAATAGCGGTTATTTTAAGTGAATTAGATAGATGGATAATTGGGTTTTATTTGCAATTGGAGCGATGCTGCTGTTTTCTATTTCTAACACGTTGCTAAAAGTGGCAAGCGATAAATTTGACTTGGTAAAGAGTTTGTCGCCGTTGCTTCCAGCGGTTGTTGCTGCGATAGTTGTATTTGCCCTTGCTGCTTTTTACTTAGCTTCTTCGCGAGTTGTTTCAATTTCCCCCCAACTTGCAACTTTGTTGCTAGGGGTTGTACTGGTTTCGCTTCTTGGCGTTGCGCTTTTTATAGCTTCGCTGAAAAGCGGCAAAATAGCAGAAGTGACTGCTGTGCTGAGCTTAAGTACAATTGTAGTTGCGCTTATCTCGAGCCATTTCTTGTCAATTGAATTCAGCTTAAAAGAAATCGCAGGCATGGTTCTAGCCGTAGCGAGTATTGTGCTGTTTGTGCTTTGAAGAGTTGATTCTTTTTTATTCGGGTTTTTAATTCAGTTCCTACTAAAAGTTATCAAAGGTTTTTGTAATTATGTCAGTTAACCGAATTAACGCCGCTTTACAGTTTGCAGTGTTGTTTGCCGCTGTTTTAATCTCTGTTTTTTTCTTTACAAGTGGAACTAAGGTTAACCTAACTGGATATGTGCCTGCAGTACTAGTTGGAAATGAAGGACAAGTTTATGCTGAACAATTAAACTTGCCAGTTGCGCAGTCAAGCGTAATTTTATGGACTCCGGCTAATTTATGCACAGTGGAAAATTGTAGTTTGTCTCTTGTTAAAATCGCTGGTGAAATAAATGCGGGGAATTCAGGCGAGGTTTCAATTTTTCTAAGCGCAAATGGCAAAAGCTATGCGTTGTTCAATAAAGTGATTACATTAGATAAAACCACTGCGCTGAGCGAAGCTCCAGACAAAGACAATACTAGTCTAACCTATACTAATGTCACTGAAAATAATGTCGAAGTAGAAGTGCCGCAAATTTTTTACTTCAACGAAGAGTGCGGTGACTTATGTGACCCATCAATTTTTGCAAATTCTTCAAGTTACAACTTAACCTTTGTCCTTGGCGAAAACATTTCGCTTGTTGTTTATACTGTCACATATACTTCTAAGCAAGTTCAGCAGGCGAACAATGAAAACATTTCTATAAAAATAGAAATTCTCAACAAAACAATTGATGAAGTTGTGGGCAAAGCGTTGAATAAAACTGCGGATGAAACTTTAAATGAAACTGAAAACAAAATTGAAAACAAAACTTCCGAATTAACTAATAGTACGCTTAACTTCACAGAGGGTGAGCTGTACTGGGAAAGCGGTGCAGTTTCTTTTAATGGCGAAAATAGTTATTACGAGTTTCCCCTTTCCAGCGAGGTTGTATTTTTAGATAATTACGTGAAGATAGACGCACAGGTTAAGGTGAGTGAAGATTCTCAAGGTGTAATTGTTTCTAAATATGACTATTTGAATGGAAAGTTTTTTGAACTCAGCGCTAGCCCAGGTGGATTTTTGACTTTTAGTGTAAGTTCGCCGCCTTACTCAGTTGATTTAAGTACAAAGCAAAGTTTTAGCGATGGCGCTTATCATAACGTGTCAGTTTTGCTTAACCGCAGTAGTGTTTTGCTCTATGTTGATAGCGTTTTGCAAGATTCAGATCTTGAAGCGGAGATTTCGGATATCAACAGTGAAAGTTCGATTTCAATTAGCGCTAATTTAGGGATGTTACCTTGGACTGGCGAAGTAGTTGATGTTTTCAACGGTTTTGTTAAACAGGTTAAAGTCCATTACCGGCAAGGGGTATGAAAAATAAAATGCGCATGTTATATTTTTTGTTGTTTTTACTAGTAATTTTTTCGTTTATCTCTCTAGCCACTGCTGCAGATGCAGTTGCAGCTTATCGTTCCAACACTGGTTCATGTTCGTCTAGTGATTTAAACTGCGTTAAGGTGCGGTTTTGGAATTCTTTGGGCTATGGGAATTGGAGCAGTGAAGTGGAGCTTGCAAGTGCAAGTTCAGAAGTACGCGACATGAAAATAAAATATTCGCCACTATCTTCCAAAATTATTTTAGTCACTTTAAGCGATGATGGCTATTTAGATTCTTATGTTTGCACGGCAAATTGCACAGTTGCCAGCGCTTGGGTTTTTTCCAGTAATGTTGGTCGCATTTGGTCAACTGCACCTTCAACGCATTATGTTGGGTTTGACGTTGCTTTTGAAACTGCCACTGGAAACGCGGTTATTGTTTACTCAGTTTTAGATTCGCTTCTCAGTCGTGACTTGGCGTATAAAGTTTTGCCTGCAAATGCAACGAGCTTTGACGGAATAATTGAACGTTATATCGACAATTCACTTTCGTCAAGTGACCTTAGGTTTAACTGGGTTGAGCTAGATGCAAAGCCAAATAGCACTAGTTCAGAAATTGCGCTGCTTGCAAGTGAATTAACCTCTACCAAAGATGTAGTTGCATGGGTGTGGAATGCCACTAGCTGGGGTCATCAGCAAGTTGTTTCAACAAATGCAAATTCGCCAAGTGGAAAAGAGGCAATGGCGTTGAGGTACGCTAGCGATGGCAGCAAGGCAATGGCAATTGCAACTGAAGGTGGTGCGGGTTTAATTGAAACTTTTTACTGGAACGGTATTTCGTGGGTTAACTCTTCTTTTTTCTCCCTTGACGATGAAGCTGATGGAAAAGACGCTCGGAAGCTCACGTTAAAAGCAGACCCTAGTAGTGATGATTTGCAGGCTATGAGTGTAGATTCTGGAAAAGACCTCACAACTGCTTATTGGGATGGATCCTCTTGGAGCGAAGCGTATAATATTTTTTCAAACGTAGACTCTTCAAGTCCAGGTTCAGTTGATTTTGAATGGAATCCAACTGGTTCAACTGGAATACTTGTGTGGGACACGGATTTTTCTAGTTCAAAGCTCAATTACACTATTTGCTCGCCGCAATGCGATGTTACAACTGCAACTACTTTTACTAGTTATGCAGGTACAGGCGCTTCGCTTGACTTATTCGGAAACCCAACTAGTTTAGACTTGGTGAATATACTTGGCTTAAGGCTAAATAGTAATTTTGACATTGGCAGTTTTCGCTACGATGGAACTAGCTTCACTAACTACGGCGACTCACAGATAACTGGAGATGCGCGCGTAATTACCTATAGGGGCTATGACTTGGACTTTCAAAACCTCGGCTATTTAGCGGTTAACTTGAGTTCGCCAATTGGAAACAACAGCCAACAGCCACAAAACCAAACGTTTTCTCTTATTGCAAATGTGACTTGCGTTTCAATTAAGGGAAATGGATACTGTGGCGTTGTAAACGGCGCCCTTAGGTACAACTATAGCAGCCCCACTCCTGATTTGCGCATTCAAGGCAATGGCTTTTACTCAAGTCCATTTTACACACTTCAACCAAACCCACAGACTTGTGGCGAGTTAAACTCATCTAGCCCTTCATGCATGTTGAACTTTACAATTAATACAACTGGTCCACTTAGAAACGCTTATGCGTTAGATGTATTATTCTATTCAAACACAAACGGTGTAAGCCGCAATAATACAATTTCATCTACGATTAACATATTTTCTTCTGACATGTTTGCAATTACAATTACAGATGCACTTTCCGGAGTGCATTTTGGCAACTTGCTTGACCCTGGGTCAAATTATAACCCGGCTATTAATAACTCAAACGACGCGTATAACGTAACTTGCCTCTATGCGTTTGGCACGTGCCATATAACCATAAAAGCAAATTCAAATTTGACAAGCGGCGACAATATGATTTCAGCTGGAAACATAACTTGGGCAACTATAAACAAAGCTACAATCAGTCAGTCCCTTGGGTTTGAGTATAGCGAAGTAACTGCGGCTCTTGAAAATTTAGCTAATCAAACCTTGTACTTCTGGCTTAGCATTCCAGCGAGGCAAGTTGCTGGCAACTATGGGGCGAATTTCACCATCCAAGGAGAAGCGAATGAATAGCGGCAAAGTCTAAGTTGTTGCTTGTTTCTGAATTTTTGTTCATTTTAGTATAAATTTAGCGTTAGGTTTAAAAGCTTATTTGTGTTTATTCTACTTACTCATGGCAAAATATTATAATCGACCAACTAATTTTTACTCTCTAGCGCTGCTTTTAATCGTGTTAGTGGCTGGCGTGTTTTACTTCGCTGGCAATAATTTTCGATTATCTGGAATTACTGGACTAGCTACAACTGCTTCACAAAGCGGTAACTTCTCAGCTGGTGTCAATACGTACGTTGCATGTACGTGGAGCAACGCAGCTTTGAATGTTAGTTTTGGTTCTTCTCTTGACCCTGGTGCAAATGTAAATGCAACTGGAAACTATAACCTTACGGCTAGGTCAGTTACTAATGGTACAAACTACAACGTTACTGTTGACACGCTTTCAAATGTCGACGTTAGCATTGCTATGCGTGGAGTTAATTTGACGTCGGGTTCAAATGTCATTCAATTGGGAAACTTAACGTGGCAAAGCAATTCAACTGTTGCTGATAGTAATTACATGAATTCAAGTGGTGCAAACCAATTAAACGCCACTTATGACACGCTTCACCCGCTTGCTAGTAGTGCAGCGCCTGGGTCAACAATTTGGTATAGGTTTTGGCTTAATGTTCCAAGTGGCACAGTGGCTGGAAGTTACGCTGGTAATTACACTCAGCAATGCTCACAATCTTAAAAAGAAACAACGGGGGGTTATTTAACCATAAAATTATGAAACAAATATTTGCTTTTACAGTTGCGCTTTTCTTTTTCTTATCTATGTTAAGTAGCGTAGCAAGTGCAGATGTGGGAATTGGCGTTTCGCCGTCGCGTATTGTAATGCAAGTCGAAGGTGGGCAAACGCAGGAAGTACAATTGCTTTTCTTCAACACTGGAGATGATTCAATTCAAGTCTCTGTCGGGATTGACGGGTCCATTGCCCCTTTTACCCAAGTGTTTCCCGCTATTGAAACAGTTGAACCGGAACCAAAACCGCATA
>JAUYPK010000046.1 GCA_030697615.1 Microcaldota archaeon
TGGCAAAACTCAACAGTACGCCTAGTAGGTGCAAGTGTACCGTGGTTCACTGGAGTAACTTGCATAGACGAAAACGTAGTTTATGCAGTTGGCTTGAACGGCGTAATTGTAAAAACGGCCAACGGCGGAGAAAGATGGCAATGGGTACATGGCAATCGCGATGCCAGCGACGAATCACTACAAGCTATAAGCTGCACTGATGCAAACACTTGCTGGGCAGTTGGGCTAGGTTCAACTGTTTTAAAAACTGGCAACAGCGGAGAAACGTGGGAACAGCAACCAGTTATAGGCAACTCATTTTTCGACGTGTTTTTCCTTGATTCAACGCACGGCTGGGTAGCTGGAGACGTTGGAAGAATAAGGCGAACAATTGACGGTGCAACTTGGACTAACCAAACACTTGACGCTTTTTCTTCTCTGCGTTCAATTTACTTCATTAACGAAACCCACGGCTGGACTGCAAGTAGCTCAATTAAATTTACAAACAACAGCGGCGAAAACTGGTACGCAGAGTCAACCGACAGACTTAGCCTTCCAATTATGCGCGGGTTAGACTTTCCATCTTCCCAAGTTGGTTGGCTAGTTGGAGACGAAGGAGTAATTCTACGTTACGGTCAACCAAGCGAAAGGGGAAATTTAAGCATAGGCTATCCTGACCGTATGGTGTACTCTGTTAACCGGACTCAAACTTGCCAAAGCGACTTAGATGAATGTGTTAACCAGATAAACCAAACTTGTACTTTCATAGCTTCCAGGCCAACTGAGGAACAAGCGGCGCAATGTAGAATAGATGCGCAAGGTGACTGCAACAATGATTATCAAGCTTGTCTTGCAGGAGAATTAACCGATGCAAGTAGTGAAGTGCAGCAAGGTGCTGAAGAAGGAGAAGGGCAAAGGGAACAACCAATAGAAGCGGATGAACTAACGCAAGAAGAAATCAACCAAGACGCGCAAACAGAGCAGCAATCTAGGCAACAAGCGCAAGTTGCTTTTAACCCAGTTCAAAGCGTTGTCAGTATCGTTCAAGGTGCTGTCAATTGGTTTGCCAAATTATTTGGCGGCTAATAGTTGAGTGAGTTGAAAACGTATATATAGTTAGACTGCCTTAGATTGTTCTCTTCTCTTTTTCGTTTGAGTTGAAACAACGGGTGAATTTTTAGAATGGCTTTAGACAGGAATCAAGTTGACTTATTTTTAGCATTTACAGCGAGGCATAAACGCTTTTTGAAACTACGCGAAACTAGCTTTAATGCTAAGCAACTTGACTTTGGCACTAAACTATGTGAAAAAGCGGTGCACGCAGTGCAGTTAATTTGTAAGTCAACCGGCTTATCTGTTTTGGAGTGCGTTGCTAAGCCAGCGAAGAAAACCAAGGCAGTTAGCGAAATGCGCAAAAAAGTTCCAAGGTTAACTCCCAAACAAGCTGCAGTTATATTGGAAAACTTTGAAGCTTTTCAACTGGCAGTTTCAGCAGCACAACAACCCGTACACCAAAAAGCCGCAAAACAAAACTCAGAATACGGCGACAAATACTACCAACCAGTAGAACACAAGTATAGGTAGCCATGCCCCTTTTTCTTTTTGCGAAAAGAGAAAAGGTGCCAGGCGTGGCGCCAAAAAGAAAAACGGAGATCTTCTTTTTATGAAAAACGCTATTATCTTATCCGGCTCTGGAGAAACGCCCGAATCATTTTGGCACCCTTATGTTAAAGCTGAACTTGAAAAGCGAGGCTACGAAGTTTGGCTACCGCTCCTTCCAGGCAACGACGAGCCAGATATAAACAAAACCCTTCCGTTTGTCTTAGCTGGCGGAAAGTTTACTGAAGAAACTATTATCATCGCCCACTCTGCAGGTTGCCCGCTTGCATTAGCAGTGCTTGAAAACCTCGGCGTTAAAATCAAACAGGCTATTTTAGTCGCTGGTTTTTGTACGCCGCTTCCTGGAGATGTTGGTGGAAACGCTGCACTTCAAAAAAGCTACAACTGGGAAAAAATCCGTGAAAATTGTAAAGATTTTATCTTTATCAATAGCGACAACGACCCGTGGAAGTGCGATGATAAACAGGGGAAGGCAATGTGGGAGAAGCTCGGCGGCACTTTAATACTAAAAAGCGGCGAGGGTCATATGGGTTCGAATAAGTTTAACCAGCCGTACAAAAAGTTTTCGCTTATTATTGAACTAGTTGAAAAGCAGCTGTGGCAGCCTTAAGGCTATTTTCTCGTTATCCTCTCGTGGATTGCTTGCGCGATTTTTTCCGAAATTGCTGGGTGAAGGTACTTTTGCTGTCTAGTAGAGCCTAAAGGTGACACCTTTTCTTGATAAATGTCATCGAATTTATTTACGAATCTAATTTTTTCTTTTTTAGTTCTAAGCCGCTTAGCTATCTCGCTAGCCCCTACTCGAATGAGTGGAACGTTGGTTCTTCGCCTAACTTTTCCAGGTAAAAGACGAAAATGTGCTGGAGTTTCGACAATAAAAGCGTTTTTTCCAATGTTTAACACTTCAAGTTCTCCTTTAGGCTTGCCGCTATCACGGGCACTTATCCTAAAATCATGTGGTTTTCTTATAGTTGCTTCTGCCATTCTTGCGGCTTCGGTGGAATGAAAATTAAAAATCAGCATGCCAGTTTTTTTTGCAAAGTAATTTGTAAGTTCTTCTGATGTAAAGTGACTTACTAGGTGGGTTAATCTGTCCTGTAAGGGGGTATCTTGGTCGTGGAGAATTCCATAACTAGTTGTCTTTACGGGAATTTTAGAAATTTTAACGTCGTGTCCGTATTGTTCTCTTAGGATTTTCGCCACTTTCCTCGCGTGGAAACCCGCCACAACTTCAGTCGGGTGCTCGTTCCAAACCAGTACAACTTTAGCCATTGGTGTATTACGCTGTTTCTTGTTTTAAAAGCCATTTCCAGAGTGGCACGTGTTTTATTTTTCCGTCAGACTCTTGGTTTTTAGTTATCAATATTCCGCCCCACCCTTTGCGCCTTTCGAGAAAGTAGTTTAGGTTTTTTTCATCTTCGCTTGTTATATGTTCTTGGTATTTGACTTCAATTGCCATTTTTTGTTTAGGTATAATAAAGTCAATTTCTTTTCCTTCACCATCGCGCCAAAAGTGTGTTGCATTGATACTTTGGCCTACCAAGTTTTCAGCAAGGCGGCCAACGTTTACCTCTGGATTTAAGGTTGTTAAAATGCCGTTGTCCGCAATTAGTATTTTCTTCGCTGTTCGCCTCTGCTTTACAATCGAGCCGCTGTAGTTGAATAATTGAGAAACAAGGAGTGCTTTGTTTAGAATTTCAAGTTGCGATGCCACTGTGGGGTGGCTACAGCCAAGCACTTGTGCCATTGTTTGAAATTGGAATGTTGAACCAACTGTTGCGCATAGCAACTCCAGTATTTTTAACAGCAGGTCAGGATTTGCAGAGGGAAAAACTACGTTTATATCTTTGTAGAATAATGGTTCAAGTAGAGATTCCTTTATATAACTCGATCTATCACTTTGGTTCATTGTAATAGCTTCGGGCAAGCCGCCTGTGCGAATATATTCGCCACACTGAACTTCCATTTCCCCAGCGTTTTTTACGCGCTGTAGTTCAGTTTCAGGTGCAGGTTTTCCCTTTATTAATAGATATTCGGGAAAAGAAAATGGTTCGACTTTAATTGTTTTAAAAGCCATTTCCAGAGTGGCA
>JAUYPK010000051.1 GCA_030697615.1 Microcaldota archaeon
AGGTCAACTCGTTGAGCTACAGCGGATTTGTGTGCAGCATTTTGAAGATATTCTTCCATGTCTTTGTTTGTAATTTTTTTAAAGCGTTCCCTTGCGTTTATGCCGCTAAGTGTATGTAAAAGTAAGGCTGGCGGCAGGTTATACCGCTGAAGCAGGTAGTTAAGTACAATTCCTTGAAAAGTTTCTCTAAGTAAATCCGTACGTTTAGTTGCTGGAAGCATACTTCGCGAAAGTAATCCCGAAGTAAAAGGATAACCAGGCGCAGAGTAATACACTGTAACTTTGGCGCCTCGCTGCACTAGCCGCTTAGCTAGATCAATGTGAATATTTCCAACTAAAGCAGCTACTGGTTTCCCTTCTTTCACAGCAGCTTCGTACAGCGTTTCCACCATTTTAGGCTCGCGCGCTTTACTTATTTCCTTTCTTGCATTAAGTGCCTGGCGCTGAAAATTGATAGCAGCTTCAACGTCTCCATTAAGGGCTGCTTGCATTGCTCTTTTGTGGCCGCTATCGGCTTCTTCCCTTTTCTTCAATAAATTTACATACTCTTGTTCCGTATGCGTTTCTACAAATCCAAATTTAATGCCCAGCTCTTCTGCCAGCAAATGCATCCCTGCCACTACAACTACGTTTTGATCTGGGTGTCTTAATAGTTTTCGCGGATCCTTGCCAAGCGCAGCGATTGTGTCTTCCCGGATCTTTGGCCGCGCTACTAGTTCCATTGAAATAAGCGAAGGCGCTTCTTTTTTAACAACATCTCTAACTGCGCTTTCAAAACCAGCAGCGTGGGGACCAACAAGCAAAATAACATGCGGAGCTTTACTCATTCTTTTTTCACCACAAAACGTTTTCCCATAGTGAAAAAATAAGCTAGCGGGAGTTTTAAATACAGCGCAAGAGTAACTTTGTTGGTAAATATTTATGGGCGAAATGGCGTGCCCCCAGTGTGGGAATCCAAATTTAGATGTTGACGAACAGAACAGCGTAGTCTACTGCCAGAAATGCGGCTTTGCAGTTAAAGTCGACCCCCAAACTGGTCAAGCTACTCCAATTTCACAAGGGCAAGCGCAAGGTGGTTTAGCTGGAGCAGGTGGCCAACCTACGGGTGGCGGCTACGGAGGCGGTGAACGCTCCATTTTCGGCATGGACCCGTTGACTTTCTGGATGGCTGGATTTGCAATCCTACTTTTGCTTTTCTTCCTCGGCGTACTCCGCGACGTAACTATATTAGTACTACTCCTAGCAGTACTCACCGCAGTTTGGTGGATGAAAAAGTAATATAGATTAACGCCTACGCAGATGAACGGACGCTTTCCACCTTATTTCAGGTATACCGTGCTGGCGACGCAATCTGGTAGCTAAACGTTCTAAATTCATACTATTACGCCTATGCTCTGGCGTTGAATCCACCACCACTACATTGTAACGGTTTCTAGGATGGCCAGCTGCCAAGTGGTGCGTTGGACTATACATCATCAAAGTGTAGTCCGGATTATCGCTTAGTTCCCCTCGCACTGAATCCATGTCTTGTTGAGAAAACTGGTGAAACCAACCTTCACCTAACTGGCGACCAGTTCCACGGCAATGAGTATGCGCTTTAACAAACCCCCAATCTGTACGCGGACTTTGACGACAAAGATGGTTAAGCATTAAGTTAGCAACGCGAACGTAACTTGGGTGCGTGGTTACATGTTCATGGTCGCCCCTACCAGTTAGTAAAAAACTGTGCACTTGCCACAAAGTATGTCCGCGTACACTTGCAGGAGTGTAGAAAAAAACACCGTTAGTTTCTTGGTCAAGCTCAGCTAATGTTTTCAACTTCTGATGCAAATGACGCGGAACAACAATGTCAATAACAGGCACGTAAAAATATAAACAAAACACGAATTTATTACTTTGCCAAACTTAGCCACAAGTCTAGGGATTTTTGTAGTGGACAAACAGTTTTCAAATTTGGGGTTTTAGTGCTCCACTACAATTTTTCAATATTCAGCCAAGCTTTTCTGCGCTTTGCTTTCGCTTATCTCGGCTTCTTTTTTCTCACGTTTCTTTCCCAGCATTAGCTGTTCTGGCAATTGCAACACGCCATACTCGCCGTCGAACCCCGGAGTTATTTTTACGAGGTTATCACGATTCAACATCACAACGCGTGCGATTTCCAATCCACTCACTTCTTTTAACTCAGCTTCACTCGCATCAAATACAATTCGGAACTCGTTGCCAAACTTTGCAATTAACTTGCCATACGCTTCCTGCACTTTCTTAGAATACAGATTAGTGCGGTGAACAGCTGCAATTAACTCAGCTAACGGAAGAACGGTACGGAATGGAATTGCATTTTTACGCTTGAAACCCTCTGGCCGATCGGCGAGTTCTTCTATTCGTTTTTCAACTCCAATTGTAAGCGGCTTGCTGCACTTTGGACAAATTTCTTTTAACCGCTTTGCCTCTTCAAACGAACAAGAAAACCCACAAGCACGGTGGCCAGACACATGATACTTGCCGTAAGAAGGCGACGTCTCAACAGTGAACAAAAATTTATTTGCATCCTGCTTTCGCACAGCGTCAAAAATCTTTGCAAACGAATCACAGTCGTCGCTAAACGCGTTGCACTCCCGTCCCAACCTCCAAGGATATGGCGAATGTGGATCAGAATTAGACATAATTGCAAAGCTATCAAGCGAGGACACGCGCCACATCATCCCAGGATCCGCCGACATTCCGCTCTCTGCAGCAACTACTTTACTTGCTTTGTCGCCGTACGCTTCTTGAATTGAATTGTAACCGCTCTTATCGCCAAGTATCCCGAACCAAGGCGTCCACGCATGCGCAGGCACAATCTCAGCCTCTTTGCACGCTTGCTTTGTCATTTCAACAAACTCCACGCAGGAGGTTTTGCCAAGCATTGGCCGACCATCAGCTGCCAAGTTGCCGCGCTTAGAATAAACATCGTTGAGCTGCTGCACGTTTTCCATATTCGGAACATGAACAACGTGGTGCACACGCTTAAACGAATCAAACGTGGCAACTTCGGTTGTCAACATAAACTTAGTTGACGTTTTAACAGATGTAAGCTCGTAGATGCCGCTGTTGTCAATTTCGCTTAGTTTTTCTTTTATTTCTTTGAACCACAGTGGGTGAGTAAAATCCCCAGTTCCTAAAATGTTCAGCCCTTTTGTCTCTGCACCCTTGGCTAAGTTTTCAAGAGTGGAGTTGACAGAAACAGCGCGGGCGTACTTGGAGTGAATGTGAAAGTCGGCGTAAAGCGGCATAACAATATTTTGAGTTCTAGCTATTTAAAGATTTAAAGTGCCATAGTATTTGATGCAGATACTTGTCCCAAATTATCGTGCTTTAAATGCGGGCGTGACAAGATTTTACCCCCATTGGGGTACAAAGCAAGACGCGTATCCAACTCAGCGCGAGCGTTACGACCAGCCTAGCTACTGGTCAATTCCCCCAAAATCCAAAGTCTTGTTCTTTGCAGGAGCCGCTGGAGACTGGGCGCATGAATTGGCACACACTATGGAAGTCCACTATACTGACGCTTCAAAAGCAATGACTCAACATGCCCAAACCAGGTTTGGGGATAACCGCACAGCTAGAATAAAGAGTTTCAGAACAGCTAACGCTATGCGATGGCCAGTGAAACTAGAATACGATTATTTAGCTTCTTTTGAACCCGCTCCGTTAATAGAAATTATTCCCTTAATTACGCTTAGAGCACTTGCGCATAGCAAGGGAATAAGAATTGCGAGAAGCGGATTGTTAATGGACAAATTATATAAAATTGGGCCAAAGATGAAAGCACTATATGCTGCGAATTATCTCGATCATACTAGTGAAATGGAAATAGAAGATTACACCGGAAGAATTGGATCAAAGCACGTAGACATATGGAGTGTCAATACAACACCAGAGGCAAAGAAACGAGCGGAGCTAGATTTAAAAGTTATAGCCCTACTGCAAAAACACCAAACTATTAGCGTAAAACAACTAAAAGAAAAACTAGGCAGCGATGGACGCAATTTAAAAGAAAACACCCTAAATGCAAGTTTACAGCGAATAAACCACATATCAAAGTTAATATGCGACATTTCTCACGAAGGAAACGTACACGGAGTAAGACTAACGGGCTAAAGCATTTACCTTTTTTAGAACAGCGCTTTCAATCCGGTTAGCGCAAATTCTGCAGCAACTGCAACTAGCAAGAGCCCCATTATTCGCGAGAGCAATTCACTTCCAGTTTCGCCAATTAGCTTCGTAACTAAATGCGAATAGCGCAACACAAGCCAGCTTAAGCTAAGCGCAAGTACAGCTGCAATTGCAGTTGTCAACGCGCCGTATTCGCCAGCAAGTAGAATCGCAGTTGTAATTACTCCAGGCCCAGTTATGAGTGGAGTGCCAATTATAAGTGCAGCTGGAGGGACGCGTTTAATCTTATCCTTCTCGCGTGGAAAAGAAATTCCAAGCACTAGCTCCAAGCCCATTATGCCCAAAAGGATTCCTCCAGCGATTTGCATAGAGGCAATGCTTATTCCAAGCGCAGATAACAAACCTTGGCCAAATATTAAAAATACAAATAGCAAAAATGCAGCTATTCCAACTGCTTCAGCTGCAATTAAGTTCTTCTTCTCTTGGGTATCCTTCCTTGTAAGTGACAAAAATACAGGGACGCTAATGAACGGATCCATAATTGCAAATAACGGGATAAATGCCTTTAGGATTGCATCGAGTAAAATAAGGTCAGCCATTGCAAAAGAAGTTAAAGAACCAGAGTATAAAAAATAACATGACTACGGCAGTAATGAAGGATAGGTTTAACCGAGAATTTAGATTAACCGAAGAAAGAAAAAGCCACGTTCTCCAACATCCTGAAATGAAGGGTCAACTTGACAAAATAAAAGAAACACTAAAAGACCCGGACTTTATTCAAAGAAGCAAAATGGATCGCGATACGTTGCTTTTTTACAAATTTTACAAAAAAACTCCAGTAGGAGAAAAATACTTGATGGTGGCGGCCAAGCTTTTAAACCACCACAGCTTTATTATTACTGCTTTTTTCACTGATAATGCGAGAAAAGGCGAAAATATATGGTTAAAAATCTAAACGTGTGGTTCGATCGACAAGGCGACTTTCTAGAGTTTAGCTTTGGCTCACAAAAAAAAGGGTTTTTCAACGAATTAA
>JAUYPK010000056.1 GCA_030697615.1 Microcaldota archaeon
CCCGAGTTCAAATCTCGGTCTTCGCCCTGCCATGCCCCTTTTTTCTTTCGCAAAGAAAAAAGGTGCCAGGCGTGGCGCCAAAAAAGAAAGCTTTTGCGTTGTGAAGTAAATGAAAGAAGAAAAAATTCAAGAGGTTACGGAAAGTACTAAGATGGAAGATTCGCTTTTAGCTGCGCCGCGCGGCACGCGTGATTTGCTCTTCGAGGATAAAATCCAACGAGACCAAATTGTGGCTGTTTTGAAAAACGTTTTTGAACTCTATGGTTTTAACCCATGGGAAACCCCTGCGTTGGAACGCTGGGAAGTGCTGTCCAGCAAATATGCCGGTGGAGCAGAGATACTAAAAGAAACTTACAAGCTAGAAGACCAAGGCGGCAGACAACTAGGTTTACGTTATGACTTAACTGTGCCGCTGTGCCGCGTAATTGCGGGCGATTCTTCAATGCCAATGCCAATTAAGCGCTACGCAATTGCTTCAGTATGGCGAGATGGGCCAATTAAACTTGGTAGATACCGGGAATTTGTGCAGTGCGACGTTGACATTGTTGGTGCGAAGAGTGGCTTGGCCGATGCTGAGATAATTTCACTTGTGTGTGACGCGTTTAACCAGCTAGGAATTGACTACGTTGTAAAAGTCAACAACCGCAAACTACTCGAAGGTTTGCTTGAATCACTTGGCGTTGAAACAAAAAGCGTTGAAAGTATTATCCTCACGATTGATAAGCTTGCCAAGATCGGTTCGCCAGGCGTTGAAAAAGAGCTTATTGAAAAAGGGTTCTCGATTCCGCTTGCAAAAAAAATCACTTCAACTTTTCAAGATTTTGAAGACTGCAATTTTGAACAAGTCTTTGCCAAATGTGAAAAGTTAGTTGGCAAAAACGAAAAAGCCAAACAAGGCTTAACTGAGTTAGAAGAAGTGTTCGATTTTTTGGCAAGCTTTCAAAAAGACGTCTCGGCAAGAGTAATTGTAGACGCTTCACTTGCACGCGGGTTAGCTTACTATACTGGAAGTGTTTTTGAAGTTTACGCCAAAGCTAGCAAAGTGACGTCAAGCATCGCTGGCGGTGGCAGGTACGATGAGTTAATTGGCAAATTCGCCGGCCGCGAAAGCATTCCAGCAGTTGGAATTTCGTTTGGCCTTGATACCATTGTAGAAGTGTTAAAATTACAATCTGGAAAACCAGCAAAGAAAACCGTTGCAGATATCTATGTGATTCCGATTAAAACAATTCCACAATGCATTACGCTTGCAAGTGAGTTGCGCAGCAACGGCATCCGCACTGCACTTGACTTAATGGGCCGTTCGATTTCAAAGAACCTCGACTACGCGTCGAAGCAAGGAGTGAAGTACGTTGCAATCGTAGGGCCAAAAGAAGCTGAACAAAAGAAACTCACGCTGCGCAACCTAGAAACAGGCGAAGAACAACTACTCACATTGTCAGCGGCTGTTGAAAAAATCTTGAGTGGTTAAGAAATAATATGTTCTGGCCTTTTTCAAAATTCGCTTCTTCCATCCCTCTCTTGCCGCGTTCGCCTTTGCCGAATGTTGAAAAAACTTTACAACTTAATTTAGGCAATGGCGGTGACGAAGTAGTCGTCTTCACTTTGAAAAAAAAGCGCGGCTGCCGCAATATCGTGCTACGTGTAGACGAGCGCGGCTTACGCGTAACTGCACCGCTACGTTCAAGCGATGCAGAAGTGGAGAAATTTGTCACTGCTAAACAAACGTGGATTGCAAAGCACCTTGGCTTTTACAAAAATTTACCACTGCTAAAAAGTTCGTTCCAAACCGGCGACTTTCTTCCATACCTAGGTGAAAACTGCTCAGTTGTGTTAACTCAACATAGCGCCAAGCGGCCAAAAATTGAAAAAATTGCAAATACGTTTTTTATTTCGTTTAACTTCGACGCGGTTCCAAAAAAGTTTGTCAAGCAGTGGTACTTGCAACAAGCCGAAGCTGTAATTGGCGAGAGGGTTGAAATTTGGAAAGAAAAGTTCGGCGTAAACGTAAATGGCGTTTCAATCCGCAACCAGCGCAGCAGGTGGGGCAGCTGTTCAACTCGTGGAAATTTAAACTTCAACTGGAAGTTAGTAATGGCGCCGTTGGAAGTTGTAGATTATTTAGTTATACACGAGCTAACACACTTGAATCACATGAACCACAGCGACAAGTTTTGGCAAACTGTTGAAATGCATTGTCCGGATTATGTGGAAAAGGAAAAGTGGCTTAAGCAAAACGGGCCGATGCTGAGCTTCTAACTAAGTGCTCTTTTCAATATGTGTACAAGTCCTTTTTCAGCGTCTACTTCTATTTCGTCGCCGTCTTTGATTACGTGAGTTGCTATTTTTGTCCCAATTACTGCTGGTATTTTTAGTTCGCGGCTAATCACTGACGCATGCGAAAGGATGCCGCCTTCTTCAGTTACTATTCCAACAACTAGTTTCAGCACTGGCAAGAAGTTGACATTTGTAGTGTGAGTTACAAGTACGTCGCCTTGTTTGACTTTGTCAAGTTCTTGTAAGTTATGCACAACTCGTGCAATGCCCTTAACTTTTCCAATAAAAGCCGCTTGGCCTTTGATGTCATCAGTTTTTTCTTGAGTTGAATGCATCGGAATTTTCTTGTCAAGCTCAATTGCCGCTTGTCCAGCAACCGTAAAGTAGCTTTTATCGTCTTGGCCAAAGTAAATGTATGCAATTTTACGCTGTTCAATGAGATCTGTCGGAATTGGCGGGTTGTTTTTCAAAATTTCTAGGATTTCATCCGGGAACAAGAATAACAAGTCGACGTTGCTTGGCAAATTTAACCGCTTTGCAATTTCTTTGAACAAATGCGAAACGTATCGGGCTGAACTATAGAAAATCTCAGTACGGTAAGAGCGAAAGAACACAGCTTGATTGGTGGTATTTATCATTGTGGCGAGTTTTTCGTCTTTTATTTCCGCCAATAACGCTTCAAAACGAGCTTTTTTCTCTTGGATCTCAGCCAACGTTTTTTCAACTTCTTTTTCTGGGTCACCTGCCGCTGCTTCTTTTACGCGGCTTAAGTAGTAGTTTTCGTCGTAGTAGTCTTCAAAGTAGCCAACATTTTTCATCCAAGAGAATTGTTTGCAATGTTCAGCCGCTTTTTGTGAAACATCGCTGCCTTTTTTGTACTTACTTGCAATTTGCAATAATGAAAGTTTCTCTTCAATAATTGAACCTGGTTCAACCGGGTCGGTTACGAGGTTAAAAGTTTCTTCTACATTTGTGGAAAATTCTTTTTCAATGCCTTGCCTAATTTCCCGCGTCATATGTGCTTCAGCTAAAAATGGAAGTGCCACATATGCTCCAAAAGGTAAGATGCTTTCAACGTATTGCTCAAGCATAGCTGCGAGCTGAAGGTTCGTTTTTTTCTCTGTTTCTGTACTAGCTAGCTTTTGCCATAGTTTCAAAGCTTCAGCGTGGTGGGCTTTACCTTTTTGCATCAAGCGCAAAAGAAAGTCTGGATCGCCGTGCAATTTTTGGGCTATTGCTTTTTCTATTTTTGCACGTTGCAGTTCACTGAACATTATCTTGTCAAGAAAAATGCCAACGTTAACGCGGTAGTCAAAGTCAATGTCGTTTTTCAACATCGCTGAGCTTCCGAGGAAGATGTAAGCAAAGAATGGGGTGCGTTTTCTCTTGTGCACGAACCACAAGGGTTCAGTTAGTGGGTTAAACATGATAATGCGTTAGTGATTGTGAAAAAGAAGCATAAAAACTAGTTAGTAATAATAAGGAGAACGCTTTCCCCAGCATCAAAAGTTTGGTGGATCTAAACTGGTTCTGCGTTCTCCGGGTGCTTCATCGCTTCGAGCGCTTATAGCGCTTCGAGTCTAAGCAACCCATTTTGGGGTCTTGTTTGGTGGACAGAACTTTTGACGGTTCTGTTTGACGCGTGGTTATATTCTTTATTCGTTTGGTGGGTTGAACAAAGGCTTTTTACGCGATCAATATAATGCTTTTATTTTACTGGTTGGAAAAACACTTTTTTTCCAACTTGAGTTTTCTTAACGACGCCTAATGCGCACAGTTTGTTCAACCGGCTGCTCGCGGCGTTTTTCCCCTTATACTTAAACTTAGTCTGTACATCTTCTGCGCAAACTGCGCTTTTCTTCTTTACAAATGCAACTATTTCTTGGTCAACTTCAGCCAAAAGCGGCGGTTGTTGATTTTGATTGGTTCCATTTTGAACTGTTGCGGTTCTATTTTCCAACTGGGCTATTTTGCTTTCCAGTTGGTCAATTTTGTCCAGCTTGGCGTTTATCTCCCGTAAAAGGAGGTTTGTTGACTCGCGTTCTTGGGTTAACCTGTGAAGCAAAGCTCCGACGAGTATGGGGTCTTTTAGTTTAGTAGAAATGTCTCGGAATTCGTCCGTCACTTGCACAAACTCTTCTTCCCCATCCATAATCTTTTATACTCCAAAATCGTGACAATCTCAAGATGTGTTCACAACAACATCAAGCTTCTATCGCGACATCATCATGACACATCTAGGGTATATAAAGCTTTTCTGGAAGTGCGGTTCTATTCGCTTTGTAGACGCGATTTATTTCCAGTTTATATCGTGGGCGTTCTCATTCCATTTGAAAATGTGTACTATGAAAGGGAAGCTGTCGGTATTTTGCAAAGCGTGCGAATCATTTGGTTCAATCAAAAAAATATCACCCGCAACGGTGAAATGTTCTTTGCCATTTATGGTTATTTTTCCTTTTCCACTGGCAATTAGAAAAACTTCCCTAACTTTTTCATGGAAATGAGGCGCCACACTTGCGCCAGGGGGAAAACTAACGAGTTGGTACTTAGCTCCTGGAACGCCAATAGTGGTTTCGTCAAACACATTCACTTTATCATAAGCGTACACTTTCTTTCCACGTATTTCAAAATAGCGAGGCGATAACTTTTTCAATTCTCCGTTTACAGTTGTGCGTTTCACTCCCCAATCACCATTATTTCCACTGTTCTATATCTTGCTGCGTCTAATTCTATGAGAAAAATACTCTGCCACGTGCCTAACTTCAACTTTCCATTTACAACTGGAATTACTTGCGAGCCACCAATCAAAGAAGCTAATATGTGACTATGGCCATTTTTTCTCTCTTCTGGCGGAGCATTTCTTAATTGCAAGTCATTGTGCTGGTAGGATAAATTTTTTGGCGCCAAACGACTTAAGGAATTTTTTAAATCATGAAAAAACCCACGTTCATATTCATTGATTAAAACTGAAGCGGTTGTATGCTGTGAATAAACCAATGCTATTCCGTTGTTTATCTCCGCCTTTGTGATTGCGTCCTGAACTTTTTCGGTTATTTCAATCAGCTCATTTTCTCCAGTTGTGTTCACTGTTATTTCGGCTGTAGTTATTTTCATTTTTTCACTTCCAATATATGCAACGTGTGATATTCTGGCACAGTTGGCTGGTCAAAGCCAAGATGAACGAGCTTGCGCTGCACTAGCCCATGCTTTGCAAATACTTTTTTCCACTCTTCAGGCGTGCA